>NZ_MOMO01000197.1:0-25402 GCF_009933855.1 Pseudomonas sp. SG-MS2
GATGGATATCGTGGGTGAGGCCTGAAACAAAGGGGCCGCTGCGCGGCCCCAATCTTTCGAATCAGACCACGCCCTGGGCCAGCATGGCGTCCGCGACTTTGACGAAGCCGGCGATATTGGCGCCTTTCACGTAGTTGATCTTGCCATCGGCCTCTTCACCGTAGTGCACGCAAGCATGGTGGATCGACTGCATGATGTGGTGCAGCTTGCTGTCCACTTCACCGGCGGTCCACAGCAGGCGCATGGCGTTCTGTGACATCTCCAGGCCCGAAACGGCCACGCCGCCGGCGTTGGATGCCTTGCCCGGTGCGTACAGGATGCCAGCCTCCAGGAAGATATCCACAGCCTCCAGCGTGGTCGGCATGTTGGCGCCTTCCGCTACGCAGATGCAGCCGTTGCGCAGCAGGGTGCGGGCGTCTTCGCTGCCCAGTTCGTTCTGCGTGGCGCACGGCAGGGCGATGTCGCACGGCAGGCTCCATGGCGTCTGCCCCTTGCGGAACTCCAGGCCAAACTGATCGGCCAGTTCGCTGATACGGCCACGCTTGACGTTCTTCAGCGCCATCACGGCGTCCCACTGGGCGTCGGTCAGGCCGGCTTCGGCGTACAGGGTGCCTTCGGAGTCGGACAGCGAGATCACCTTGCCGCCCAGGTCCATGACCTTGCGCGCAGCGTACTGGGCAACGTTGCCGGAACCGGAAATTGCTACGCGACGACCGTCGATGCGCAGGCCCTGACGCTTGAGCATTTCTTCGGCGAAGTACACACAGCCGTAGCCGGTGGCTTCAGGGCGGATCAGGCTGCCGCCGTAGGTCATGCCCTTGCCGGTCAGCACCGAAGTGAACTGGTTGGCCAGGCGCTTGTATTGGCCGAACATGAAGCCGATCTCGCGGGCGCCCACACCGATGTCACCGGCAGGCACGTCCAGGTCGGCGCCGATGTGGCGGTACAGCTCGCTCATGAAGGCCTGGCAGAAGCGCATCACTTCGGCGTCGCTCTTGCCCTTGGGGTCGAAGTCCGAGCCGCCCTTGCCGCCGCCCATGGGCAACGAGGTGAGGGAGTTCTTGAATACCTGCTCGAAGGCCAGGAACTTAAGCACACCCAGGTTTACCGAGGGGTGGAAACGCAGGCCGCCCTTGTAGGGGCCGATGGCGCTGCTCATCTGGATGCGGTAGCCGCGGTTGACCTGAACCTTGCCCTGGTCATCGACCCACGACACGCGGAACAGCACCGCGCGCTCGGGTTCGACCATGCGCTCGAGGATGCCGGCCTGCAGGTAGTGTGGGTTGGCTTCAAGGAAAGGCCAAAGGCTGCGCAGCACTTCTTCCACCGCCTGGTGGAATTCGGGCTGGGCCGGGTCGCGCTGCTTCAGGCGCTCGAGGAAATGGTCGACAGATTCGATCATGGGTAGACATCTCACCAAGAGGGATTGGACTTATTGGTTTTTTCTGGAATGTACCAAGAAGCAATCGCACTGGAATAGGGCGAAATGTCGTTTTAATGAAATTATTTGGTGCGTTTTATATAAGTGTATACAAAACAAGGTGCCTTCCGATGGCCGATCAGCCCTCCTGGCGGGACAGGCCACTTCATGCCAGGCACAAAAATGGGGCCCCTGAGGGCCCCATTCTTGTGCATCGGAAACCGGCTTACTGGGCCAGCTTCTTGTGCCGTACCCGGTGCGGCTGGGCAGCGGCGTCGCCCAGGCGCTTCTTGCGGTCGGCTTCGTACTCGGTGTAGTTACCTTCGAAGAACACCACGTTCGAGTCGTCTTCGTACGCCAGGATGTGGGTAGCCACACGGTCCAGGAACCAACGGTCGTGGGAAATCACGATCGCGGCGCCCGGGAAGTCCAGCAGGGCTTCCTCCAGCGAACGCAGGGTTTCGACGTCCAGGTCGTTGGACGGTTCGTCGAGCAGCAGCACGTTGCCGCCCTCTTTCAGGGTCAGGGCCAGGTGCAGACGGCCACGTTCACCACCGGAGAGGTCCTTGACGAACTTCTGCTGGTCGCCGCCCTTGAAGTTGAACCGGCCAACGTAGGTGCGCGACGGGATCTCGTAGTTGCCGATGCGGATCATGTCGGAGCCATCGGAGATCTGCTGGAACACGGTCTTGGCACCGTCCAGGTCTTCGCGGCTCTGGTCCACACAGGCCAGTTGCACAGTTTCGCCGATCTCGATGCTGCCCGAGTCCGGCTGTTCCTTGCCCATCAGCATGCGGAACAGGGTCGACTTACCGGCACCGTTACCACCGATCACGCCGACGATGGCACCTTTAGGCATGGCGAACGACAGGTTGTCGATCAGCACGCGGTCACCATAGCCTTTGGAGACGTTCTTGAACTCGATGACCTTGTCGCCCAGGCGCGGGCCAGCCGGGATGTAGATCTCGTTGGTTTCGCTGCGCTTCTGGAATTCCTGCGACTGCATCTCTTCAAAGCGCTGCAGACGGGCCTTGGATTTGGACTGGCGGGCCTTGGCGCCTTTGCGCACCCACTCCAGTTCCTCTTTCATGGCCTTCTCGTGGGCGCTCTGCTGCTTGGATTCCTGCGCCAGACGGTCCGACTTGGCCTCCAGCCAGCCCGAGTAGTTGCCTTCGTACGGGATGCCGGCGCCGCGGTCCAGTTCGAGGATCCAGCCTGCGACGTTATCGAGGAAGTAACGGTCGTGGGTAATCGCTACCACGGTGCCCGGGAAGTCGTGCAGGAAGCGCTCCAGCCAGGCCACCGAGTCGGCGTCCAGGTGGTTGGTGGGTTCGTCGAGCAGCAGCATGTCGGGGGCCGACAGCAGCAGACGGCACAGGGCCACACGGCGCTTCTCACCACCGGACAGGTGTTCGATGCGGGCATCCCAGGCCGGCAGGCGCAGGGCGTCGGCGGCGACGTCGAGCTGGCGCTCGAGGTTGTGGCCGTCGGCAGCCTGCAGGATGGATTCGAGCTTGGCCTGCTCGGCGGCCAGCTTGTCGAAGTCGGCGTCGGGTTCGGCGTAGGCGGCGTAGACCTCGTCCAGGCGGGCCTGGGCGTCCTTGATCACGCTGACCGCTTCTTCGACCACTTCGCGTACGGTCTTGCTCGGGTCCAGTTGCGGCTCCTGGGGCAGGTAGCCGACGTTGATGTCGGGCATCGGACGGGCTTCGCCGTCGAATTCCTTGTCGACGCCCGCCATGATCCGCAGCAGGGTCGATTTACCCGCGCCGTTCAGGCCGAGTACGCCGATCTTGGCGCCCGGGAAGAACGACAGGGAAATGTTCTTGAGAACTTCCCGCTTCGGCGGCACGACCTTGCTCAGCCGATGCATGGTGTAGACGTATTGAGCCAAAACCAAGCCCTCTAATCAGATAGGTAAAGACATCGACGATCGCCCCGGCCAGGTGGCCAGGCGGATGTGTTTACGGGGTGTCATTGAACAAAGTCGACCATTCTACGCCAACGCGCGGCGTTGCACAGGGTGGTCGGATGGTGGGGTCAACAGGGGCCGCGGTGCGGCCCATTGGCGGCGATGAGGCCGGTGCTGGCCCCACACGAATCAGACGTGACGCTGCTTTGCCTTGCCCCGCGGCAAGCGGCAACGGTCGCCCTGCCCGGCCAGGCGCGCGGCCCAGGCGGATTTCACGCTGAAACCACCCTGGCGGGCAGGCTGCTCGGCAGCCTTGGCCGGCTTGGCGGCAGGTTTGTTCACGGCCTTGCTGGCCGGTTTAACTACAGCCTCAGCCCCAGCTTCGACCGGGGCTACTGCCGCCTTGGCGGTCTTGCGCAGCTCGGCCAGCGACGGCGCCTTGGCTTTCGAGGCCGAGGCCTCAGGTTTGACCAGCGAACGCTGGCACGACTTGCAGGATACATCCTCGGTCACGGCAGTGCTGACAAGGGTCTGACTGCTGCGCCCACAGGCGGAATCGAGGCCATTGGTGGAAAAGTGAGTAACCAAAACCGAACATCTCCGATGCGTTGTCATTGAAGCGGGCGGCATTCTCGCACAGCAAGCAAGGCATTGCCGAACGGGCAGGTTTCATCGCGACCATCGGCACCCGATAGCAGGGCTGGCACTTTGCCATAATGACAGGCATGCTAGCCCGTTTCGGGTATACGGCCTTATAGTGCGCAACCGCGGTGCGGTCGCCCAGGCACCGGCATACACCGTGCATATCAATCCCTGCCGTCGCCAGCCCAATAGCAGGACCAAGGTTTGACCAATCTCAATCATCCGTCCTCGCCGCGCACTGTCACGCCGGCCCCAGCCGCTCCGGCGCGCGGCTCGGTCAAAGGTGCGCTGGCCCTGCTGGCTTTGCTGCTGCTGGGTTTGCTGCTTTGGCAACTGTTCTCGCAGTTCCGCCACACCCAGGCCGAGCAGCGCCAGCAGCACCTGGACGCAAGCGTCGAACTGGCAGACCACTTGGGCCTGAACATGGCGCTCAAGGCCCAGCAGGCGCTGAATGTGGTGCAGCCGTATGTCAAAGCGCCGTCGCCTGCCGCCTTGCCCAGCCTGCTCGACACGCTGCGCGAGCGCCTGCCAAACCTGCGCGACCTGGCCTGGCTGGACCACAGCGGGCGGCTACAGGGCGACAGCCTGGCCGGCAGCCCCGACCGCCCGCTGATTGACGAGCTGTTCGGCTTGAACCAGGGCCGGCCTTATTTCTTCGCCAACTCGGCGGACAAACGCACCGTCTACCTGCTGTTGCGCCAGGCCACCGAGCAGGGTCGCGGCTACTGGCTGCTGCGCCTGTCCAACGATTTTTACCGCACCCTGACCCAGCACCTGGACGGCCCCGGGCACCCCCTGTGGCTGCTGGAGAACAGCCGCAGCGGCGAGGTGCTGGAACGCCACGCCCCAGCACAGACCAGCGACCAGCCGCTGCAAAGCGTGATGCTGGTCTTCATCGACAACAGTGTCTGGCAGCTGCGTGGCCTGTTCGATGCCGGCCTTGCCCAGCAGAAACTGTTGCCGGCACTGCTGGGCAAGTGCCTGCTGGCGCTGTTCTGTGCCCTGCTGCCGGTACTGGCGCTGATCAACATGCGCCGCCGCCAGCGCGCCCTGCAGGAGGACCGCCGGCGCTATCAGGAAATCTTCGAGGGCACCGGCGTAGCCCTGTGCGTGCTCGACCTCTCCAGCCTGCCCGGCCAGCTTGACCGCTACCACCTGCGCAACCTCGCCGCGCTCAAGCAGAGCCTGGCACTCGACTCCAGCCTGCGCCGCTCGCTGCTGCTGGAACTGAAGATCACCGAAATCAACCAAGTGGCGCGCCAGCTGCTCAACGTCGACTGCCACGCAGGGGCCTGGCAACGGCTGATCGACGGCAGCGGCGACGGCCGTGACAGCGTCGGCATGCAACTGATCGATGCGCTGATCGAGCAGCGCCCGCTGCTGGAACTGGAAGTGCGCCTGCCCGCCCCCCTGGGCGGTGAGCTGCACCTGTGGCTGATGGCGCGGCTGCCGGAACAGCGCCGCGACTACCAGGCGGTGATCCTGAGCATCAGCGACATCACCAGCCGCAAGCAGGTGGAGCTGTCGCTGCTGGAGCGCGAAAGCTTCTGGTCGGACGTGGTGCGTACCGTGCCCGACCAGTTGTACGTGCAGGACGTGCTCAGCCAGCGGATGATCTTCAGCAACCGCCACCTCGGCCAGACCCTGGGCTACGACCGCACCGAGCTTGCGCAGATGGGCGACCGCTTCTGGGAGCTGCTGCTGCACCCCGAGGATGCGGCGCACTACCAGGCCCTGCGCCAGCAGCAACGCACCAACGGCCACGGCCAGTCACTGCATTGCCAGCTGCGCTTCCGCCACCGCGACGGCGGCTGGCGCTGCTACGACATCCGTGAGCAAGTGCTGACCCGCGACAGCGATGGCCAGGTTACCCGCATCATCGGTGTGGGCAAGGACGTCACCGTGCAGATCGAGGCCAGCCAGTCGCTACGCGACAGCGAGCAGCGCTACCGCATGCTCGCCGAAAGCATCAGCGACGTGATCTTCTCCACCGACAGCAAGCTGCAGCTCAACTACGTCAGCCCCTCGGTGCAGGCAGTGCTGGGCTACAACACCGACTGGATCTTTGAAAACGGCTGGCAGTCGATTGTCGCCAACCCGTCCCAGCTCACCGGCATCTACAGCCTGATGGAACGGGTCAGCAAGGCCATGGGCGACCGGGAACAGCTGGCACAACTGCGCCAGCACCTGCCCAACCAGCTGTTTTTGTTCGACTGCCTGCGCGCCGATGGCCGCAAGATCCCTATCGAGCTGCGCCTGGTGCTGGTGTGGGACGACCGCGAGCGCTTCGAGGGTGTGCTGGGCGTGGGCCGCGACATCAGCCAGCAACGCCGTGCGGAAAAAGACCTGCGCATGGCCGCCACGGTCTTCGAACACTCAACCTCGGCCATCCTCATCACCGACCCGGCCGGCTACATCGTGCAGGCCAACGAAGCGTTCAGCCGGGTCAGCGGATATTCGGTCAGCGATGTGCTCGACCAGCTGCCAAGCATGCTGACTGTGGACGACCAGCAGGAGGGCCACCTGCGCTACGTACTCAAACAGCTGCACCTGCGCGGCAGCTGGGAAGGCGAAGTGTGGCTCAAGCGCCGCAGTGGCGAGCACTACCCAGCCTGGGTCGGTATAACCGCGGTGCTCGATGACGAGGGCGACCTGGCCAGCTACGTGTGTTTCTTCACTGACATCAGTGAGCGCAAGGCCAGCGAACAGCGCATTCATCGCCTGGCCTACTACGATGCCCTGACCCACCTGCCCAACCGCACGCTGTTCCAGGACCGCCTGCACACTGCCCTGCAACAAGCTGAGCGGCAGAAGTCGTGGGTGGTACTGATGTTCCTCGACCTGGACCGTTTCAAGCCGATCAACGACTCCCTGGGCCACGCCGCGGGCGATCGCATGCTCAAGGACATGGCCCTGCGCCTGCTGGCCTGTGTCGACGATGACGACACCGTGGCGCGCATGGGCGGTGACGAGTTCACCCTGCTGCTGCAATCGCGCGCCACCCGCGAAATGGCGCTCAACCGCGCCATCCATGTGGCCGAGAACATCCTCGCCAGCCTGGTGCGGCCGTTCGTGCTCGAAGGCCGCGAGTTCTTCGTCACCGCCAGTATCGGCATCGCCCTCAGCCCGCAGGACGGCGGCGAACTGAGCCAACTGATGAAGAACGCCGACACCGCCATGTACCACGCCAAGGAGCGCGGCAAGAACAACTTCCAGTTCTACCAGGCCGAGATGAACGCCAGCGCCCTGGAGCGCCTGGAGCTGGAAAGCGACCTGCGCCATGCCCTGGAGCAGAACGAATTCATCCTCTACTACCAACCGCAGTTCAGCGGCGACGGCAAGCGCCTGACCGGTGCCGAGGCGCTGCTGCGCTGGCGCCACCCCACGCGCGGCCTGGTGCCACCGGGCGACTTCATCCCGGTGATCGAGGAGCTGGGGCTGGTGGTGGATGTCGGCGACTGGGTGCTGCGCGAGGCCAGCCGCCAGCTCAAGGCCTGGCACAAGGCCAAGGTGCGCGTGCCGAAGGTGTCAGTGAACATCTCGGCCCGGCAGTTCTCCGACGGCCAGCTGGGCAAGCGCATCGCCACCGTGCTCGAAGAAACCGGCCTGCCGCCTGCGTGCCTGGAGCTGGAGCTGACCGAAAGCATCCTGATGCGCGATGTGAACGAAGCGATGCAGATACTCGACAGCCTGAAGGTGCTGGGCCTGAGCATTGCGGTGGACGACTTCGGCACCGGCTACTCGTCGCTCAACTACCTCAAGCAGTTCCCCATCGACGTGCTGAAGATCGACCGCACCTTCGTCGACGGCCTGCCCGAGGGCGAGCAGGACGCGCAGATTGCCCGGGCGATCATCGCCATGGCGCACAGCCTGAACCTGGCGGTGATCGCCGAGGGCGTCGAAACCCACGAGCAGCTGGAGTTCCTGCGTGAGCATGGCTGTGACGAGGTGCAAGGCTACCTGTTCGGGCGGCCGATGCCGGCCAGCCAGTTCGAGGCGCAGTTCAGCAACGAGACGCTGTTCATGTTCCAGTGATCCGGTGCCCGCTGGCGCGGCCCTGGCCTGCTGAAAGCGGACTTCAAAGTCAACTCCCGCCCCCATCCAGCCCAGGCAGGGCGCGGGATGCAACATGAAAGCCATTGGTCCGCGACTTGATGCCACTTCATATGCCAGGCGCGAATCAATCGGTTAGAATGCCCCCCCAATTCAGCCCGATCCTTGAGGACCGTTATGTTCAGCCGTGATTTGACCATTGCCAAGTACGACGCCGAGCTCTTCGAAGCCATGCAGCAAGAAGCTCTGCGCCAGGAAGAGCATATCGAGCTGATCGCTTCGGAAAACTACACCAGCCCAGCCGTCATGGAAGCCCAGGGTTCGGTCCTGACCAACAAGTACGCCGAAGGCTACCCGGGCAAGCGTTACTACGGTGGTTGCGAGTACGTCGACGTGGTCGAGCAACTGGCCATCGACCGCGCCAAGGAGCTGTTCGGCGCCGACTACGCCAACGTTCAGCCGCACGCCGGCTCCCAGGCCAACGCCGCTGTCTACCTGGCCCTGCTGTCGGCTGGTGACACCATCCTGGGCATGAGCCTGGCCCACGGTGGCCACCTGACCCACGGTGCTTCGGTAAGCTCCTCGGGCAAGCTGTACAACGCCATCCAGTACGGCATCGATGCCAACGGCCTGATCGACTACGACGAAGTCGAGCGCCTGGCCGTCGAGCACAAGCCGAAAATGATCGTTGCCGGCTTCTCGGCCTATTCGCAGGTCCTGGACTTCCCGCGCTTCCGCGCCATCGCCGACAAAGTAGGTGCCTACCTGTTCGTCGACATGGCCCACGTTGCCGGCCTGGTTGCCGCTGGCGTGTACCCGAACCCGGTGCCGTTCGCCGACGTGGTCACCACCACCACCCACAAGACCCTGCGCGGCCCGCGTGGCGGCCTGATCCTGGCCCGTGCCAACGCCGACATCGAGAAGAAGCTGAACTCCGCCGTCTTCCCGGGCGCCCAGGGCGGCCCGCTGGAGCACGTCATCGCGGCCAAGGCCATCTGCTTCAAGGAAGCCCTGCAGCCTGAGTTCAAGGCTTACCAGCAGCAAGTGGTGAAGAACGCCCAGGCCATGGCCAGCGTGTTCATCGAGCGTGGTTTCGACGTCGTTTCCGGCGGCACCCAGAACCACCTGTTCCTGCTGTCGCTGATCAAGCAGGAAATCTCCGGTAAGGATGCTGACGCCGCCCTGGGCAAAGCCTTCATCACCGTCAACAAGAACTCGGTACCTAACGACCCACGTTCGCCGTTCGTGACCTCGGGCCTGCGTTTCGGCACCCCGGCCGTCACCACCCGCGGCTTCAAAGAAGCCGAGTGTAAAGAACTGGCCGGCTGGATCTGCGACATCCTCGCCGACCTGAACAACGACGCCGTCATCGACGCCGTACGTGAAAAGGTCAAGGCCATCTGCAAGAAGCTGCCGGTGTACGGCAACTGATTGGCGATAGCCTGATGTGAAAAGCCCGGCCCTTGTGCCGGGCTTTTTCATGCCTGCGGGCAAGCCTTGCCATTGCAAGCCACAACAAGCGGGCGACCACAATTGCGGCGCAGCGTATTACCCTGTGCACCCTCACGCCCACCGCGAACGCCAGGACGCCGCCTTGACCAGAGAGCAACTCGAAACCCATCAGATTGCGTTGTATTTCGCCGCCGTGCTCGCCGCCGCTGCCTTCGGCCTGCTGGCCACCGACACCGCGCGCCACCTGGAAGCACTGGTCACCCCCGCCATCGCCGTACTGATGTACGCGATGTTCCTGCAAATCCCCTTCCTCGACCTGCGCCAAGGCCTGGGCAACCGCCGCTTCATGGCCGCGCTGCTGCTGGCCAACTTCATCTTCGTCCCGTTACTGGTGTGGGCCGCCACCCGAGGCTTGGTCGGGCACCCGGCCATCCTCATCGGCGCCCTGCTGGTGCTGCTGACGCCCTGCATCGACTACGTGGTGGTGTTCACCCACATCGGCAAAGGCGACTCGCGCCTTACCCTCGCCGCCACCCCCGTGCTGTTGCTGGTGCAACTGGTGCTGTTGCCGGTGTACCTGGCGCTGATGCTGGGTGACAGCAGCGAAGTGGCGATTTCCATCACGCCATTCGTGGAGGCGTTCGTGCTGCTGATTGTGCTGCCGCTGATCCTGGCGGTGCTCACCTCGGCCGGAGCACGCCGGTCACGTAGCGTTTCTGTGTGGAATGACGCTTGGGCGTGGATGCCGGTGCCGGCGATGGCACTGGTGCTCGTGGCAGTGATCGGCTCGCAGATTGCCGTGGTAGTGCGCGATTTCGACCGCCTGCTGCCGGTGATCCCGGTGTACATAGGCTTCATGCTGCTGGCCCCGGTGCTCGGGTTTGCCTCGGCGCGGCTGCTGCGTTTGCCGGTGGCCGAGGCCCGCTCGGTGACATTCAGCAGCGCGACGCGCAATTCGCTGGTGGTGTTGCCGCTGGCGCTCGCATTGCCCGAGGACATGCGTACGCTGGCGGCAGCGGCGGTGATCACGCAGACGCTGATAGAGCTCATCAGTGAGTTGGTTTACGTACGAGCGCTCCCCGCGCTGATCCGCTGACAGCGCCCCGCAAGCCAACCCGCCCGGCACTGCTTAGCCTCAGGCCACCGACGCCTGCCGCTGCATCCGCACGCTCAGCATGCCCGACAGCGATACCAGCCACAGCATCAGGAACACGCCGGCGATAGCCAGGTTGGATGCCAACGGCAAGGCACTGACGATGCCTGAGGCAACGGCGCCGAACACCAGCATCAAGCACCCCTGCAGGCTTGCCGCTACCCCTGCCCGGTCCGGGAACAGGGACATGGAACGGGCCATGGCATTGGAGAAGATGAAACCTTGGCCAAAAGCGACCAGCATGATGCCACCCAGGATCGTCACCAGGTTCAAACCGCCCGGCATCGCGGCGATCACTGCCACACCGAGCAGGAATAGCGCCATCCCGGCCCACATCAAGGCATGCGCATTGACGTAACGGATCAGCGCGCGGTTTACCAAGGTCCCCACCAGGTAGCAACTGCCCACCGCAAGCGCCGTGGTACCAAAGTACTGAGCGCTGTGCCCGAGGCGTTCCTGGACGATGTGCGGCCCGAACACGTTCCACAGCAAGAAGGCAGAGAAACTGGAACCGAGCACGACGACCGAGGAACGAAAGCGACTGTCGGCCAGGATGCAGCGGTAGCCTGCGATGGTCTGCAGTGCACTGCGCCTGCCCGTCACCGCCAGCGATTCCTTGAGCCCCGCCAGCACGAAGGCAAGCACGATCACCGCGTATACCGCATAGAGCACGAAGTTGTAGCGCCACCCCAGATGCACTTCGATCAGCCCACCTACGTAGGGCGCGATCACCGGGCCCAGGCCAAAGGCCAGGCTCAGGTAGATGATCGCCACATAGAAGCGAGGCCCCTTGACGACGTCCACCAGCAACGCCCGCGCGACCACCTGGCAAGCGCCAATAGCGAACCCTTGCAGCGCTCGGGCCAGCAGCAGCATTTCTATCGAGGTGGCAACCGTTGCCAGCAGGCTGCCGCCGAGAAACACCACAAGGCCCAGCTGAACCGCCGGCTTGCGCCCGCGGGCATCGGCCATGACCCCGAAGAACAGCTGGCCGATCGCATAGAACAGCAGGGTGATGGTGATGGTGTTCTGCATCAATACAGGGCTGGCCGACAGTTCCCGGCCGATGGAAGGAATGCTGGGCGCATACAGGTCGATGGCGATGCCGCCAACGCTGTTGATCAGCGGTGCCAGGAACACAATGAAATTCTCGTAACGCTTGGTCGCGTTCATGTTTACCTCCAGCACACCGGGCACAGTGGTGCCCGGCATGGTGATCAGGTCAGGCAGATGCCTGATTGGCGAAATGGGGCTGGGCGAGGCCTGGCGCAGGTGCACTCATCCAGATGCTGGGCGATGACAAACGCGACACCACCACCCGCGGCCTGTGGTCGTAATAGGAACCCCAGTTGACGGCTGGGTCCCGGACCCGCCCTCTGTCCGCGCCGCCCAGGTCTTCGAGGTTGTCGACGATCGGCGCCAGCAACTGGCGCACCTGTTCGGTAGCGGTCAGCACCACCAGGCCGAAGTTGCGCAGCGCCAGGGTCTTGATGACATTGTTGAGCAGGTACTTGCCTGCACCGCTGCCGCTGCGAAATGAAGCGAAGGCGCCCACTTCGGCGATACGGGCGCGGTCCAGCCCATAACGCTCATCCAAGCTCTGATCCAGGTAATACTCACTGAAGAGCTTGCCGGAATCGCCGTAACTGATGCCGGCACAGGCATAGCCCGGGGCGCCACCGTTAGGGTCGGTCAGGCATACGAACAGATCGGGCTCAGGTTCTGGCGTTGCCTGGTAGTGCTTGAGGTAGTGCGCACGCACCGCCTCTTGCAGGCATCGGTAGCCGGGCCGGCCTTTATAGAAATTACGCACGATGTACATGCTGGCTCCCTCGTACTCAGGCGTACATCTGATCGATGAAGCGGGCCTCGATTTCCGCGCGCCGCGGCCGCCCGGTGACGGTGTAGAACTGCTCGCGGAACAAGGCGATATCCTCGATGACGCGCACCTGGCGAACCCGGGCGAAATCGGCAAGGCGATGTTCCAGGCGCGCCATTTCGCTGCGTACGCGCTCCGCGCCCGCAGCACTGAGCACGATGGCGCACGGCTCGTCCCTGCCTTCCCCCATGACGATCATGTCGTCCACCAGCGGGCTCTCCTTGTAGACGTTCTCCACCCACTCCGGCGAGATGTTGCGCGCCGTGGAGAGGATGATCACGTGTTTCTTGCGCCCGGTGATGTAGAGGTAGCCGTCGCGAAATTCGGCGATATCGCCGGTATGCAAGTAGCCGTCGGACAGGTCGCAGGCGGTATCGTCAGCGTTGTAGTACCCCGCGCACAGGGTCGGCGTGCGCACCAGCAGTTCGCCATCGACCAGCTTGGGTTCGATACCGTCGAGCAGCTTGCCGGCGGAGCCAATGCGCCGCTCGGCGGGCGAGTTCAGCGAGATGATCGATGAGTTCTCGCTCAGGCCATACGCCTCGAACACCTGCACGCCGCGCGCTTCCAGCGCCTCCAGCACTGTGGCCGGAATCTTCGCGCCACCGGTGATGATGTGCGGGCGTTGCGGGCCGAACAGCTGCTCGGCCGTGCAATGCTCAAGCAGCCCATTGGCCTCCTCAAGCAACTTGGGCGGCAGGTACAGGAAATTGGGCTGGTTGGGTGCGATCAGCTCCAGGTACTGCCGGGCATTGCCGCTCGCCGCGCCATATTCGGTCACGCCCTCGGGCATCAACGTCAGCGTACCGCCCGACAGGATCGGGATGAAAACGCCGAGCACCTGCTCGATCAACAAGCTCATCGGCACGATCGAGAAGTAGTGCAGCGGTTGTTGTGGCAGGCGCTTCATGACGTTGTCCACCAACAGCCCCACCGCCTCGTCGCGAATCATCACCCCCTTGGGTTTGGAGGTGGTGCCTGAGGTATGGATGTTCGAAACGATGCCCTCCGGGATCAACTCATCCTCGTTGCGCCACTCCTCGCCGATGGCCTGGTTCATCAGCTGGCCCGGAATGAAGCAGGCCTTGTCCGGCAGGATGCCGTGCAGGCGGTTGGCGGTTTTTTCATCGCTGACGAACACCGCTGCGGCCTTGCCCAGCAGGCTGCCGATCTGGTCGTCGGAAAACTCGATGGGCACCGGCAACAGCACCGCACCGACTTTCTGAATGGCCAGCAGCGTGTAGACCCACTCGTAGCATGAGCGCATGGCGATACCGAATACCTTGCGTTCACAGCGCCCCACACGCCCTTCAAGGGCACTGGCCAGGCGCATCACATCGCGACGCAGTTCGTGCAGCGTATGGGTGCGGCCATCCATCTCACGGATGACGATGCGGTCGGGCGTTGCCGCCAGGTAGTCCTGCATTTTCTTGCTGATCATTGGCCGTTACCTCCGATGCGGTAGCTCTGGGCGCCGAAAATGCGCCGCGAAGTGTCATCCAGCCGGCGGCGGCCGTGCATGACGCGGGTGTTGTCGATCACGACGATGTCGCCTTTCTGCCAGAAGTGGCTGTAGGTATTGCGCTCGGTCACTTCCTTGATTTCATCCCAGATCTCAAGGGCAATATCTTCGCCATCAGCCCAGGTGATACGCGGCGGCTCGTAATTGACGCTGGGGCCCAGCATCGAATTGCAGAAGGCCTTGCGACCACTGAAACAACTGGTTTCCACAGCGGAAATAATCAACTCTGAAGCAATCAGGTTTTGATCAATGCGCCGGTAAGTTTGCCCCGCTACTTGATCATTGACCTGCTGCAGGTGGTCATCCGTAATGGCGTCCAGCGGTAGCTGAAGTTCAATACTGAGGAAGCGTTTTACGTTCTGCCAGGGAATACGCCGGGCATAACGTATATCGCGCTGCTCAAATAACTTTCGGGTTTTAGCCGACAAGTCGAACAACACCCGTTGGCCATCGCACAGGGTAGTTTGCGAACCGACCGAAGCCGCTTCCAGGCAATAGAACCACTGCAGGTCAGGGTTGAACGGCAGGTTGCCATTCTCGCGGTGCAGCCCCATCTCGTGCACCCCCGCCTCGATTTCCGCGGTGTTGGATGTGGCCGCCTTGCGCGCCGGGTCAAAGGTGACGCGCGACGAGTGTGCGCTGACGAACTCATTGAAGTCTGCAAGGGTATCTGCGAAATCGCGGTAGATCACCGCACCGCTGTGGGCCAGGTCTTCGTAAAGTGTTGCACCGCTGATAACCTCGCTGACGCGCATGTCACGGTCAACAGCAACTACACATTCAAAACCGTAGCAGGGTGTCGGTTGCCGATAATAAGGGAACACCCAGGGTTGAACTTGCGCCAACATGACTCATTCCTCCGTGAACTGTGGGTTCAGGTAGGCATCCGCTACCCGATGACCACACAGTAAGAGAAATGAGCACGCTGTTGGTTTTAAGAAATCTAAAGGCGTTGCGAAAATTTAAATATGCCGTGTCATCGTTCCGTCAACAGGGCTTCGGCCACTTGTTCGATCAGCGACCGCAAACTGGAAATATCCTTGCTGTCGCTGCGATCGCGTGCCCAGATCATGTCCAGAGTAAAACTGGGGAAGCCAAGCGGCGGTTGGCAGACTTTGACTTGCGGGGCGATGCGCAGGTGCGGCAACAAGCGCGCCGGCAATGCCAAGGTGGAAGGCACAGCGGCAACGATGTTCACGCAGGCCTGATAGCCGTTGGCGCGCACCAGCACATTGCGTGAACGGCCGACCTTGTCCAACCAGCTGTCGACCATGTTCTTTTCCGAGACCCATGGCGTAGGGAACACATGGGGCGATGCACAGAATTCATCGAGGTTCATGGCACCTTCGTTGGCCAGCGTTTTCTGGCTGGTCAGGCACACGAAGTCGTCATTGAGCACAGGCTGCCACTGCAATTCGGGATGCATCTGGTGATAGCCCGGGCCAAAACCGATGGCGATGTCGATTTCGCCGGATATCAGCCGGTCCACTGGCAAGTCACGGCTCAGGCGGTCCAGGTGCAGCGAGGTATTGCCGTGGGTGCGGGACAACACCGCCAGGGCCTGGGGCAGGAATGACAACTCGAAATATTCCGGGGCGCAGAGCCTCCAGATTTTGCGCATGGCCTGCGGCGAAACCGTGCTGTCGTCTTCCGCGCAGCGGTTGACCGATTCGACCACCACGCGCAGGTAGGGCGCGATTTTCTCGGCCTTGGTGGTGGGCAGCAGCACGCCCTGGGAAGAAGCGAACAGCGTGTCATCGAAGCAGCCGCGCAGGCGCTTGAGGCAATAACTGACGGTGGGCTGGCTGACGCTCATCAACTCGGCGGTGCGCTTGGCGCTGCGCAACTCGAGCAGGTTGAGAAACACCACGATGTCCTGCAGATCCAACTGCTTGAGGTAGTTGCTGTGCAGCATGAAAATTCCTCCTGAATTTTCCAGTTCATTGGCTGGGCGCCCCTTCGCCAGGCAGACACGCGAGCATCTGCTTCAACAGCTGCGCAAACCCTGCGCGCTGCTTCGCACTCAAAGGGGCCAGTACCAGCTCCTGAATCTCAGTATGTGTAAGCAGAGCCTTCTCAATCAACACCTTACCTGCCGCGGTCAGTGCAACCTGGTAGCTGCGCTTGTCGTGATCGTCGGCAATACGTTCGACCATGCCGGCGCTTTCCAGCCGGGCCAGCCGGTTGGTCATCGCCCCGGATGTGATCAGCAGCGAGCGGTAAAGCTCGGTTGGCGTCAGGCGGTACGGCGCCCCTGCCCTTCGCAGCGTCGCCAGCACATCGAACTCGCCTTCCTTGAAGCCGTACTGTGCCAGCGCTTCGGCACGCATGCGCTCCAGATGCTTCTGGATGCGCGCCATGCGCCCGAAAATCTCCATGGATGTGACGTCCACCGAGGGCATCGCCTGCGCCCACTGCGCGACGACAAAATCCACATGATCGTTCATAGCTCCCCTTCACCGGGCAATTGATCAATTGTTAACCCGCGCAAACTCCTGAACTCCGACGCCTTTAAACTATCTTAACGTTAAGTTATCTTGCTGACGATACGACTGAAGGATCAGGAGAACACATGGCATTTTTCATACACGGACCGCATCGGCACTACTACTACGACTCAGGTGCTGGCAGCCCGGTGCTGCTGCTGCATGGCCTGGGCAACAGCGGGCGTGCCTGGGCGCCCCAGGCCAGTGCACTGCTCAGCCTGGGCCACCGCGTTATCGTATCCGACCTGCTGGGCCACGGCGCGTCCAGCGAAGCGCCCGAAGGTATCACGGCCCATGCCCAGGCACTGGAAATGCTGGCACTGCTCGACCACCTGGGGCTGGAAAGCACCCACCTGATCGGCCTCTCCCTGGGCGGCATGGTGGCGCTCGAAATGGCCTGCCATGCACCTGAGGCCGTACAGCAACTGGTGGTCGCCGGCACATTCGCCAGCATGAACAGCACGTACCGCCAGGGGCTGCTGAACGACTGGGCCGCAAACCTTGCGCAAGCGGACGGCTGCCTGAAGCGGTTCAAGGCCACCTGGCCGGCGTTGGTTGGCGCTGATTATGCCGCCTCGGCCGAAGGCCAATGCCTGTACCAGGCCTGGCACGCCCAGGCCGCTCAACTGTCAGCGCAAAGCCAGATCCGCTGGTGCAATGGCATGAAGCGCTACGACCTGAGCAATCAATTGCCAGCAATCCAAGCGGCAACCCTGGTGCTCGCCGCCGAAGGCGACCTCATCAGCCCACGCTCGGAAGCCGAAGACATCACCCAACGTATCGACCATGCCCGCCAGATCACCCTGCCGGGTGACGGCCACGTATTCAACATTCCGTACGCCCAGGCCTTCAACCAGGCGATATGCACCTTCCTGCAGGAGCCACTTCAACATGCGTGATCTGCCAAGCAAAGCGTGCATCGGCCTACTGGCCATGCTGATCGGCTTGAACCTACGCCCCATCATGGCGGCCATCGGCCCCTTGCTCGTCACCCTGCAACAAGACCTGGGCCTGAGCAACGCCCAAGGCGGCCTGCTGACCACCCTGCCAGTGATGATGATGGGGTTGTTCGCGCTGTCCGGCCCCTGGCTGCTGCGCCTGGTAGGTGAAGTGCGAGGTGTGGCGATGGGTATCACGCTGATCGTCATCAGCTGCGCCGCACGGGCCTATATCACGTCCGGCACGGCGCTGATCGCAACAGCCGCGTTGGGCGGGGTCGGCATTGCGGTTATCCAGGCTTTGATGCCCGCGTTCATCAAGCGCAGCCACCCGCAAAGCGCCGGCATGCTGATGGGGCTGTTCACCACCGGCATCATGGGCGGCGCCGCGCTGGCCGCTGCCTTTGCGGCGCCGGGTGCCAGCACCTTCGGCTGGCAACTGACGTTGGGGGTTGCAGCCTTGCCGGCGCTGGTCGGCTTGATCGCCTGGTTGCTTGCCGCCGGCAGCGACCCCGGTAGCCACAGCGATGCCACCTTGCCGTACCGCAGCGGGCGAGCCTGGTTGCTGTTGTTGTTCTTCGGCATTGGCACGGGTGCCTACACCCTGGTACTGGCCTGGTTGCCGCCGTTTTATGTTGAATTGGGCTGGACGGCCACCCAGGCGGGTTACCTGCTTGGCGCCCTCACCGTCACCGAGGTCATCGCCGGCCTACTGGTTTCAGCCCTCATTCACCGCTACCCAGACCGCAGACAGCCTCTGACCGTGGTGATACTGCTGTTGCTTGCCGGCCTGGCCTGCCTGATGCTCGCCCCCGTGCAGCTCGCGGTGGTGGCCACCCTGTGCCTGGGGCTTGGCATCGGCGCATTGTTCCCGTTGTCGCTCATCGTCACCCTCGACCACACCCACTCGCCAACCGAAGCCGGCGCCCTGCTGGCGTTCGTACAGGGCGGTGGCTACCTGATCGCAGCGACCATGCCACTGATTGCCGGCATCGTCCGTGACCAGCTCAGTTCGTTGCACTGGGCCTGGGGGATAATGGCCATCGGTGCGGTGTTGTTGCTGGGGTTGAGCACGCTGTTGCGACCGAAGGCCGTGCAGTTGCCAGGTGCGGCGCACGAAGCGTGAGCGGGTGAGGTTTCAATCGAAGGGCACGCTGTGTGGGCGGGCCTCCGGTACGAACCGGAGGCCGCGTTCGCGGTTCAAGGCAGGGACGGTTTACAGGCCAAAACGCATGATCAGGAGGTACCTGAACTTGCCCTGATGTGCCCCTCCTTAGCAGGCTTCGCCCTTCAACAGGCTCACTTTCGCGCACTGCTCACTGGCCATCTGGCTGATGATCCGTATGGCTTGGTGGATACCTGCGGTGTTCCGGAAGCTCAAGTGAGGGTTGTGTTCACACTCGAGCATCTCGTCATGCTGCACCAGGGCTTCGCCGAGCAGTTCGAGGGTCCAGGCGTAGCTCTGGATTGTGGACAAGCGTTCCTGGTCAGTCATGGGGCACCTGCTTGGGTGCGTTGTGCGGACGTGATGGGTCGTAGATGGGGTAGAAACGGTGGGGTTCGGGAGCCGGCGAAGGGCGACGGCGGCGGAGAACGGATGCGAGGATCAGTAACGGATTTCGGGTGGTCATGCATGAGTTCCTTTCGTTGTGGAACTGCCACCGCTCGCGGCCAAGCAAGTTAAGGTGGCAGCAGTACGCGGGTTGGCCGACCGGGACGAAAGGAGCCCGGCACACCCGAAGGTGTCCCGCGCACCACCGCCAAAACACGACATCGCGGGCACAAAAAAAGCGCCTGCGATGAAGACTGAGCGCTGATGCGCCTTTCGAATCCGACCGGCCAAGGTCGCATCACCGATGCTTCGGCGACTGAGGCAATTTATCCCCATGCCACCGCTTTCGCAAGGGCCTTCGGCCAGCAAAACGCCACACGGGTTGTAGGAAAATCGGCCGCTAGGAAAGTTACCGCTCTATATCACGCAATTGGAGGGCCGCTGCACGCAGATTGGCGAACCGAGGAAAGGAACTCGGCAGACCCAAAGGCTTTCTACGTCGGGCTGCCCCGCTTATAGATACGCAAACGTGACCCGATTTGCATCCCACATCAATCTCACTGTCCCTGACTGCTTTTCCGTGCCCGTGGCGATGCTGACCTCGACACTGCCTTCTTCGCTTTGGCTGCCGCAGGGCTTTTCCCTCGTTTCGGTCCGGCCACCACGTAGGAGCTTGCCAGCGGCGAAGGATTCGCCACCGGCCGCGCGGCCACAGCGATTGGCCACCGGCCTTCAACTGGCCGACATTGTTGCCGTCGCCAAACGGTTAGGGTGGCAGCTGTACGCAGGTTGGCGAACCGAGGAAAAGGAACCCGGCAGACCCGAGGGTCTCCCACGCACAGCCGCCATTACACGAGACACGCCAAAACCGAAAACACAGATAACCGCTATCTAGAGGACCCTGCAACGTTCTGCGGAAAAACTCAACCCCCGATTACCCATGGTTACCGTTACAAGTATGAAGCCGTCGTGGTTTGGAACTACTGCGAGCAACCAGACTTAATGCCGCAACCGATCAGTTAGAGAAAAATGGGATGAGATTTTATTTGCATCCCACATCAATCTCACTTTTCCTGACTGCTTTTCCGTGCCCGTGGCGATGCCGGGCTCGACACTGCCTTCTTCGCTTTGGCTGCCGCAGGGCTTTTCCCTCGCTTGGGTCCGGCCACCACGTAGGAACTGGCCAGCGGCGCGGCCACAGCGATTGGCCCACCGGCCTTCAATTGGCCGAAACTGTTGCCGACGACCGTTGCGATGGGCTTGTCTTTGGCAGTCATCACCATACCCATCCGCACGCCAAAGAGACGCAGCACAGCCTCCAAAGTGCTGAGCTTCGGATTCGACTTCCCGCTTTCCAGTTCGTACAGGCTTTTCGTGGACATCCTGCACATGGCCGCGAAGGTCTCTTGGTCAAGCCCGGTGACTTCCAGCCGCAGACGGCGGATGGATGTGCCGATTGGGTCGAGCCCAGCCGCGTTGCGCTTGACGATATCCTCTACGAGCTGAGCGCGCTCTTCAGGCTGTAGTTTTTTCATCGCAGTCCCCACTCCACGAGTCGCTTATCCAGGTTATTCACGGGTAGAGAGGCTGCATTGCGCATCGATTCAGGAGCATCGGTCAGCAGATCGGGCAACGCCCTGAATTCCTCAGCCGCATTCATCAACCGTTGCAGCAGAACATCGGGATCAGTGTAACCAACGAGCTCAGCGCAGTTGTCGCTCCAACAAGAAGACCCTTTGCGCTCCGCCGCCCACTTCGTCGTCCGTGTGATGCCTTCTTCATCCAGGATCATTGGCGCAAGGTCATAGATTGGCGCCAAACGAAACCTCCCACCCACACGCATGATGGAGGTGTTGCGGCCGTGGTTATCGGTGTTCCCTAGAATGCGGTTCAGCAGATCGCGCCGCACGTACTCGAACACCAGGTCGTCCACCTCATCCTGCTGGCCGTTATCGATCCATAGACCTACCAGTCGGTGAACCACTTCGGCATGCGCCATCGGATGCGCGTAGCCGGTAATGCCGCAGATCGAGTACACCGACTCCAGCGGTATCCGCTCCACCCCGCCATCCACTACTCGGCGATCAAATCGTGGCATCCAGAGGCTTGGCTTCACTGCCTCTTCAAGCGCCAAACCATCAGTGGGAACCGTATCAAGGCCGAGGGCAGCAACCGCCTTGTAGTAATGAAACTCTGTTCGCAGGATGTCTTGGTCGCGCTCGCCGCCTCGATTACGCGCGAACTTGATCAGCCAGTGACGGCACGCCTGGTCATCGGGGAGCATCGCATCAGCATACAGAGCACCGTCGTGGGCTTGGGTCATGACCAGCTTGGGGGCTTGCCCGTTGGCACCGGTAGCACCGCCCAACGCCGCGCCGCTTTCATAGGCGTACTCAAGAAATTCGTTCGTCCTGTCCACGACCTCAGCATGCGCGAAAGCCTCGTTCAGATCCGGCTGAAGGCCTTCCACCGACTCCTTGATGCGCAGATGCCCAATAGGGGCCGGCGTGAAGCGCTCCAAAAGGTACAGCCCCATTTCCACGCCTTCGGGCTTAAGACGCCCGTAGCGGGATTCAAGAGAGTCCTTGGCAGCACCAGAGGGAATGATGTCGTAGAGGAATGCTGGATACCCTGTGACGTCATGATGGTCCCAGTTCAACGGAAGGTTAACGCTTAGGGCCAGTTCGCAACGATCTTCCATGCGATCTAAGTTCGCGATGATGTAGTCGCTGTCGTATGCGACAAGGCACCGTCCATCAGCAACACGCTCCGGGTTCTCGACCGTGAGTGTCGCTGCATCGCCCCATGCACCATCGGAGAAAGCCTGGATCGTGAGTTTGAGCGGCATCTCCACACCATTAATCAGCATTTGAGTGCTGATTATCATAGTGGGCATAGCGGAAACCGGCAATACGATGCTGATTAAAAGCTTAAGCACGGGTAAAACCGGCAGCGAACTACCGATTATGCATTCACAGCGCACGGGTGGTGCTAGAGGTAGTTGCCACGCCTGGTAAGCATCAAAGCGCGAGAATCCGCACCGCCCGGGACTGTCAGCCCCTGAATTCCTTCAGCCAACCATTCGTAAGTTCACAGTCGAAAGCCGCCGGATCGAAGATATCCCCATGCCATTCCATCATGGCCTCATGCTCTGGGTGATTGGGGTCTGCCATGGCTTGAAGAAACTCGGCATAGCCCGGCTCACCGCCCACATCTTCCGGCGGGCACGCATTGGCACCATCGACGCAATACGGCACCTGCGGACAGGCGATGGCGGGCAGCACTTTAACGACTTTGATCCGGTGATCCCAGCCGTCACCAAAGTCATACACATAGCGGAAACTCTTCTTCCCGCACAAAGCTTTGACCAAGGTTTTGCGCGCTTCCGGCTTTACCGCCGGCCCCCAGCCATCGGGGTCGGGTATGCCGTAATTCTCCCCGGCAATTTCAAATTCATGCAGGTGACCACCCTCCCATCCCATCACGACCTGGATCACTGAATGCAATCTGCCCAGGGTGATGTTTTCCGGTACCGCCACGCGGCGCCAGATGGCCGGCTCGATGTGTTTCAATTCAATGTGCAGCAACAACAGGTCTGCCGCGGGTTTGGGCAAGCGAACAGTTTTGACCATGGGTAAGGGCACCTCGCAGAGTTCAGTAGGGTGAAAGAAACGTACCACGGAAGGCAGTTTATCGACCCGATTGATCGGGTGTTCGGCGATGCGCTCCAAGAAGACGGTCGCAGCGAGATTGGATAGGTAGCAGGGCTGCAAGATTACGGTGGTTCAAGAAATGCAGCGGCCGCCTTGCGGCCCTTTCCGACCGGCCCGGCGCCCCGGCAAGGCCGCGCCAGGGTGGCAAGATCAAGCTGGATTCGGCACGAACCTGCGATTTCTCAAGGCCTATCGAGAGGTTCAGGAATGAACCCCTGCTCTCTCAGCGCCTTGATTACCCCACGCACCAGGTAGTTGCTGGAGAAACCAATGGTGTATTGCCTCGCCCCCGGATTGACCGGCAAAAGCATGCCTTGCTCTACCAGATTTTTAATCTGATACGTTCGTTGGTTAGGGGTGAGCGTTGGAAGCGCCTGAGCAATATCACTTGATTTCACTACCTTCATCTTTATCACGCCGACAAGGATCCGTTCCTCGGTCTCGGTAATCCATTCCCGACTGCGTGCAAAGCTCACCGCTGGGTGCAGAATGCATTTAGTGAGATAGCCATAATCGGTGAGCTTGTCCACCTTCTCCAGCTCATCCCGAATGCCTTGCAGCACATAGGTACACCATGCTTCCAAGCCCGCGATGGTACCGGTATCAGCCACCCCCAGCATGGTGTAGTACTTGTCTCGGTCATTGCAGAACACTGCCGTGGGATTGAGCACTCGGCCACCCGAGTTCACGTTAAAGCCGTACTTCATCAACAATGCATAGGTCAGCAGCCTTACCACCCGCCCATTGCCATTGCCGAATGGGTGAATCCAGCCGAAACGGTGGTGCGCCAGGGCGACCTTCATCAGGGCGTACTTAGGCGAGTCGTCACGATTGATGAAGCTGACCAACTCTTGCATGTACTGGGGCACCAGTACACCTTCCGGAGGTAGATGCTCCGCCTGAGCGATCCTGACCGCGCCTTCCCGGTAGGCGCCAGGCGTTTTATCGCCTTCGCGCCGCAACCCGTGCACGGTCATGGCGTGCAGCTCTCGAATCGTATGCTCTGTCAGGTCTTCACCGGGCTTAACCACCTCTTCGATGTAGTCCATTGCCTTCTCGATGTTGGCAATTTCCAGCAACTGGTCGGTGCTCTCGGCTTTGCCTTCGACCTTGCTGTCAATGTAGTCGGCCAGCGTGGTGTGGTTGCCCTCGATTCGAGCAGACCCCAAGCTCTCCAAGGTATGGAACAGCGCCTTGAGCTGAAAGAACACCTGGGGTGGGGTGTCTCCCTCCAACCTCAGTCTGCGCAGAAACTCGAGTTCGGCCAGAACGTCAACCAATGGCGAGTCGAAGGAGGGGTTCAGCAGCTGCAGGTCGTAGTGGGAAAACTGGGGCATCTCAAAATTATCTCTAAACAGAAAAACCATTATCTAGAAAAAATTCGGCATTTGTCCCGTAAACGTTGGCTAAAACCGAATCAACAGATAACCACTATCTAGAAAACCGTGCAACCCTAAGTGGAAAACCGCGCCCCATTAAGTCAAAGCACGCAGATTCACAGCGTAAAAGACAGCCACAAAAAAACCCGCACACGGCGGGCTTCTTAGCAGGGCCAACAAGCGAAAAATCGCCACTGGCCAATCTGGATGTGGTGCCGGAGACAGGAATCGAACCTGCGACCTTCGCGTTACGAGTGCGCTGCTCTACCGACTGAGCTACACCGGCGTGTAGCGCAACGTACCACTGCCGCAGCCGTTACGCAAACGCCTGTTTCCGCTGACTTATTCCCCTGCCCTCAGGCCCCTTTGCAGCCACTGGGCGCCAGGTCTTCCTCGATGTTGGTGGTGCAGCGCCAGCCGGTAGCCGAGCGCGTTAGGGTGAGGGCCTTGCCCACCACATTGGCCGGCGCGTCCACCAGGGTGCAGACGATGCTCCCGTTGCCGTCGGCAGCCTTGCCGGCAGCGGTGATCGCGCAATGTGCAGTCGCGGGCTGGCCGCCCAGTGCAGCGACATCGGCCACATCCTTCCCTTCATTCAAGCGCAGGTCCATCGCTGTCTTCAGCGCGCTGATCTCCAGCAAACCGGCAGCCGCCTTGGTGCGTGACTGGTGGTTGGTGTACATCGGGATGGCGATGGTCGCCAGGATGCCGATGATCGCGACGACGATCATCAGTTCGATCAGGGTGATACCGCGTTGCCCTTTCATGAACGGTTTCCTTTTTGATACGCGTGTTCGTTGAGGTCAGGCTCGACCCCGGCTGGCAGCGGCGCAGTAGGCCTGAACAGACACCTTTTGTCACCCCTGCCGGCCGGGGCGTCACCTTCGCTGAACTACTCTAGTGAGCATCGCCAATGCGCGCCCCTTCATGGACACGACAAGCTGTTTCCAGGCTTGTCACACGGGCAGAAAAGGACCTTTGCATGAACCATTCAACACAGCGCTATGCCTGGCAGGGCATCGATGCCAATGGCGCAGAAGTGCGCGGGCAGATGGCTGGGCGCAGCCCGGCCTATGTGCGGGCCGGGCTGCAGCGCCAGGGCATTCGCGTGGCTAGTTTGCGGCCCGCGGGCGGGCTGGTATGGCGCTGGCCTGCACGTAGGGTAAAGAGCGACCCGGCGGGTTTCAGCCGGCAGTTGGCAACGTTGCTGAGGGCGGGTGTACCGCTGCTGCAGGCCTTCCAGGTGATGGGCCGCAGTGGGTGCAGCGCGGCGCAGGCGGCGTTGCTGGAACGTTTGAAAC
>NZ_MOMO01000198.1:0-32119 GCF_009933855.1 Pseudomonas sp. SG-MS2
GACACCGTGCGGGGTGGCGAAGAAAACCACGTCGCAAGCTGACAGAGCCTTGCTGTCCGGCACGCTGAAAGCCAGGCCGTCATAGTGGCCGCGCAGGTTCGGATACATGTCGGCGACCGCTACGCCCGCCTCGGAGCGCGAAGTGATGACCGCCACCTCGGCCTGTGGATGCTGTGCCAGCAGACGCAACAGTTCGACGCCGGTGTAACCCGTGCCGCCGACGATACCGACCTTGATCATAACGCTTGCCCCTTATCAACGAGCCGTCTGGAAAGCGCACGATGATAGGGGCGCAAGGCGCCTGTAACAACTCTTCGGGTGACCCTTCGGGCGCTTGGCCTCTACTATCTGACGACCGTGAATACCTGAAGGAACTCTCTCCATGCTTTACCTATGGATAAAAGCGCTGCACATCGTCAGCGTCGTCTGCTGGTTCGCCGGTCTGTTCTACCTGCCCCGGCTGTTCGTCTACCACGCCCAAAGCCAGGACAGCATCAGCCAGGACCGCTTCGTGACCATGGAGCGCAAGCTGTACCGCGGCATCATGAACCCGGCGATGATTGCCACCTACGTGTTCGGCGCCTGGATGCTCTATCTCACGCCAGGCTGGCTGAGCCAGGGCTGGCTGCACGCCAAACTGACACTGGTGCTCCTGCTCACCGGCTACCATCACATGTGCGGCGCCCAGCGCAAACGCTTTGCCACCGGTGCCAACACCCGCAGCCACGTTTACTACCGCTGGTTCAACGAGGTACCCGTGCTGTTCCTGCTGGCCATCGTGATTCTTGTGGTGGTCAAACCGTTCTGACGACAATCGCACTGTACAGGAGCCCCGCCCATGTCATTGCCTGCTTCGCTCGAACAACGCCTGCGCTTGCCGGTGGTGGCCGCGCCGATGTTCCTGATCTCCAACCCCGAGCTGGTCCTGGCCTGCTGCGGCAACGGCGTGGTCGGCAGTTTCCCCGCCCTGAACCAGCGCGACAGTGCCGGTTTCAAGCGCTGGCTCGAGGAGATCGAAGCGGGCCTTGGGCAGCTGCAGGCGCCAGCCCCTTATGCGGTCAATCTGATCGTCCACCCATCCAACCCGCGCCTGCAGGCTGACCTTGCCCTGTGTGTCGAGCATCAGGTGCCTATAGTCATCACCAGTCTTGGCGCGGTGAAGGAAGTCGTCGATGCCGTACACGGCTATGGCGGCCTGGTGTTCCATGATGTGACCACCCGGCGTCACGCTGAGAAAGCTGCACAGGCCGGCGTCGATGGCCTGATCGCGGTGGCGGCAGGTGCAGGCGGGCATGCTGGCACCTGGAGCCCGTTCGCCCTTGCGGCCGAAATCCGCCAGTTTTTCGACAAGACCCTGCTATTGGCCGGCTGCATCAACCACGGCCATGAAATACTCGCCGCCCAGTTGCTTGGCGCGGACCTGGCCTACATGGGCACTCGCTTCATTGCCACCCAGGAGAGCCATGCCCAAGAGGCGTATAAACAGATGCTGCTCGGCGCCCATGCAGCGGACATCGTCCATACCCCAGCGGTTTCCGGCATACCGGCAAGCTTTTTGCGCCAGAGCCTTGAACAGGCTGGGTATGACATGGCCGCACTGAAAGCCGGCCAGGAACAGGGCAAACTCAAGCCAATCGATGATGAAGCCAAGGCCTGGAAGACAGTATGGTCTGCCGGGCAAGGCGTCGGAGATATCCATGACCTGCCCGGCGCCGCAGCACTGATCGAGCGCCTGCACGGCGAATACAGAGCAGCCCTGGAGCGCAGCCAGGCGTTACGCGCCAAGGCCTTGTAGCAAAAGGCAACACCTGGCCTGGCCACGCTGTACACTAGGCGCCCTCTTTAGCCCTCAGGAGCCTTGCATGACCCGTTACGCCATGATCACTGGTGCTTCCAGCGGCTTGGGCTTGGCCCTGGCGGAAGCTCTGGCGCGGCGCGGGCGCAATCTGATCCTGGTGGCACGCCACCGTGAAACCCTTGAGCCGGTAGCCATCGAGCTGACCCAGCGCTTCGGCGTCGAAGTACTGCTACGCGCCTGCGACCTCAGCCAACCGCTGCGCCTGTCCGGTTTCGTACTCGAGCTGGAAGAGGGCGAGCGGCGCATCGACCTGTTGGTCAACTGCGCCGGCCAACGTACCTATGGCCCGTTTCTCGCCCACGAGTGGGCAGACGAGCAGGACCTGCTGGAGGTGAACATTCTCGCCATGAGCCGCCTGTGCCATGCCATCGGCAACCTCATGGCAGTACAGGGTGGTGGGCAGATCCTCAATGTCGCCGGCCTGGCCGCCGTAGCGCCAGGCCCCTGGATGGCCACCTATGCCGCCAGCAAGGCCTATGTGCTGCATTTCACCGAAGCCCTGCGCGAAGAGCTCAAGCCCACGGGCATCAAGGTTTCGGTCCTTTGCCCCGGCCCGGTGCGCTCTTCGCGCCGGCGTATTCCCAGGCTCGAAGGCAGCAGCCGCTGCCTCAGCCCCGAAGAGGTGGCGCTGTACACCGTGCGCGCATTGGCGAAAAACCGGGCGCTGATCATTCCGGTTCGCCGCAACCGCTGGCTTGCATTCGTCCCGCGCCTGCTGCCCCGCTGGTTGGCGCGCAAGCTTGCAGGCTTCATCCACCGCCGTTACTGCCCGGTCGGAATGGAATAGCCCACTGGGCGAGCGGCGCCTGGCTAAGTACACTCGGCCAGGACACTCACCTTGGAGCAAGTGCTGTGGACGATTTATTCATCAAGATCATCAACCGGGAAATCCCGGCGAAGATCATCTACGAGGACGACCAGGTTCTGGCCTTCCACGATATCGCGCCCCAGGCGCCGGTGCACTTTCTGGTCATCCCGAAAAAGCACATCCGTACGCTCAATGACCTGACCGAAGAGGACAAGGGCCTGGCCGGCCACATCCTGTTCACCGCCCAGCGCCTGGCCAAGGAGCTTGGCTGCGACGATGGCTTCCGCGTGGTCATGAACTGTAACGAGCAAGGCGGCCAGACCGTCTACCACATCCACATGCACGTGCTCGGCCAGCGCCAGATGCACTGGCCACCGGGCTGACCCAAGGCAAGCCCACCCCGGGCGATTGAGGTAAACTGTCGGGCATCACTTCAACGGAGGTGCCCGATGGCTACCGAACGTCACTATTCGCCGCTCGACCGCTTGTTGCTGCAGGCCGATACCGCCATGCGCACCTTGCTGCCCTTCAGCGGCCAACCCTCCCGGCCGTCTCCGGCCATTGTCCAGCCCGACGTCGAGCTCGACGAAAGCCAGACCCGCCACATCGCCGGGCTCATGCGCATCAACCATACCGGCGAAGTCTGCGCCCAGGCGCTGTACCAAGGCCAGGCCCTGACCGCCAAGCTGCCCCAGGTGCGCAAGGCAATGGAGCATGCAGCCGAGGAAGAAATCGACCACCTGGCCTGGTGCGAACAGCGCATCCGTCAATTGGGCAGCCACCCCAGCGTGCTCAATCCGCTGTTCTACGGCATGTCGTTCGGCATCGGCGCGCTCGCCGGCATGGTCAGCGACAAGGTCAGCCTGGGCTTCGTCGCCGCCACCGAGCATCAGGTGTGCAAACACCTGGACGAACACCTGGAGCAGATCCCCCATGAGGACGAAAAGTCCCGTGCCATTCTCGAGCAGATGCGCGTCGACGAAGAGCAACACGCCGATTCGGCCCTTGAAGCAGGTGGATATCGCTTCCCCGCGCCCGTACGTTTCGGTATGAGCATGCTGGCCAAGGTCATGACCAAAAGCACTTACCGCATCTAAGGGCACGCCAATGACGGACCGTATCGACGCCAAGGACCTGGCGCGCGCCGTACAAGCAGGAGTTCTCCAGCCGGGCCAGGACAAGGCCCTGCTGGACTTTCTGCGCCAGCAGCCAGCAGCTCGTGGCAGTTTCCAGCTGGCACACGTCGCCTTCTATTTCGGCGCCCTACTGATCATGGGGGCGATGGGCTGGCTGCTGACCGAAGCCTGGATGCGAATCGGTGATTGGGCGCTGCTGGCCATCGCCGTTCTTTACATCGGTCTTCTCACCCTGTTCGCCCTCAACCTGCAAAAGCGCCAGCAACCCATCGCATCTGGCGTCCTGGCGGCGGTCGCGGTAAGCATCGTTCCCCTGGCTGTCTTTGCCATCGAACGCCTGACCGGGTGGTGGCCACTGGACGATCGGCAAACGGACTATCACCAGTACTACACCTATGTGCAGGGCGGATGGCTGATGATGGAGGCGGCCACGGTGGTCGCCGGTTTGTTGATGCTGCGCCTGATCCCCTACCCGTTTATCGTGATGCCGATTGCCGTGGCCTTATGGTTCATGTCGATGGACCTTAGCGAGTGGGTGTTCGGCTCGCCGTTCAGCTGGGAACAGCGGCGCACGGTTTCGCTGTGGTTCGGGCTCGGGCTGCTCATGGTGTTTCTGCTGGTCGACGGGCGCACGCGTGAGGATTACGCCCACTGGGGTTACCTGGCAGGGCTGGCAGCGTTCTGGGGTGGGCTGACGATGATCGAAAGCGACAGCGAGCTGGGTAAGGCGCTGTACTGTCTGATCAACCTGGGTCTGATGGCAATGGCGGTGCTGCTGCGCCGGCCTGTGTTCATGGTGTTCGGGGCGCTGGGGGTGGCAGCTTATCTTGGCTACCTGTCTTACGAGGTATTTGCCGAGTCGCTGCTGTTCCCGGTGGTGCTGACCTTGATCGGGTTGGGGGTAATCGGGCTGGGGCTGGGTTATCAAAAGCGCCGGGAGCACCTCAGCCAGTCATTGAGGCGTTGCGTACCCCGTTGGCTGGTAGTGGCTCTCCCAGCCTTGCGCAACTGAAGAGCGTCGGGGCCGCCTTGCGGCCCTTTCGCGACGCAAGGCCGCGCCCACAGACCGCGAACCTTCGAGCGGCCTTGTGTCGCGAAAGGGCTGTGCAGCAGCCCACAAATCTCAACCCAGCTCAACGATCTCGTAGCCGTGGGTGATTTCCACGCCCGCGCGCTCCAGCATGATCGACGCCGAGCAATATTTTTCCGCCGACAGCTCCACCGCACGCTTGACCTGAGCCTCTTTCAGCCCGCGCCCTTTGACCACGAAGTTCATATGAATCTTGGTAAACACCTTCGGGTCTTCGCTGGCGCGCTCGGCCTCCAGGAAGGCTTCGCAGCTTTCCACCGCTTGGCGCGATTTCTTCAGGATACTCACTACGTCGAAGCTGCTGCAGCCACCCAGGCCGAGCAGGAGCATTTCCATCGGGCGCACGCCCAGATTGCGGCCCCCAGCCTCGGGTGGGCCGTCCATCACCACGACGTGCCCGCTCCCCGATTCGCCAAGGAACATCGCTTCACCGGCCCATTGGATGCGTGCCTTCATCTGTCCGTACTCCTGAATCTCGCAAAAGGGTGTCAGCTTAAGCCTTGTGTGGCTGTCGGAAAAGCTCCACACGTTTGGCATTTGTGCCGAAACATCCTGCAGTGTCTGATAAGCTGGCGCCAATTGACTGACGCGTCGCGTTAGCCGACTCCCCACCAGAGCCTATGGGTCGTATCGAACAGGATTTCGTGATGGTTGCCTCAGCCCTACCCGCCAAGATCAAGAACATCGACAAGCTGCTGATGCACTGCCAGCGCCGCCGCTACACCGCCAAGAGCAACATCATCTGCGCGGGTGACCGAGCCGAAACGCTGTCGTTCATCATCAAGGGTTCAGTCACCATCCTCATTGAGGATGACGAAGGCCACGAGATGATCATCGCCTACCTCAACAGTGGCGATTTCTTCGGCGAACTGGGTTTGTTCGAACCCGCCGGCAGCGATCAGCAGCGCAGCGCCTGGGTGCGCGCCAAGACCGAGTGCGAGGTGGCGGAGATCAGCTATGACAAGTTTCGCGACCTCGCCCGCCAGGACCCGGAGATTCTCTACGCCCTCGGCAGCCAGATGGCCCAGCGCCTGCGCAACACCACGCGCAAGGTGGGCGACCTGGCCTTCTTCGACGTTACCGGCCGGGTCGCCCGTTGCCTGCTGGACCTGTGCAAGCAGCCAGACGCCATGACCCACCCGGACGGCATGCAAATCAAGATCACCCGCCAGGAAATTGGCCGTATCGTCGGGTGCTCGCGAGAAATGGTCGGCCGCGTGCTCAAGGACCTCGAGGAACGCAGCCTGGTCCAGGTCAAGGGCAAGACCATGGTGGTTTACGGTACCCGTTAGTCCTTGGGCAGCGCTGCAAGCACTTCGCTGTAAGCCTTCGACAGGCGCTCGAACCAGGGTACAGCGGGCGCCACTTCGTGCAGGGCAATATGACTATCGGCCCGGCAACGCTGCTCGAGCCCGCAACATTCATTGAAACGGTTGACCGCCGCGACCATCGACTCGCGCTCGTTATCCAGCAACAACGCACCATGCACCAGCACCACCGGCCGTTTTCCACCCAGCCCCTGGCGCCAGCGCTGGGCAGTCCCCACCAGCTTGCGGCCATTGAGGTTGACGTTATAGCGGCCGTCGCAGAAGGCCCCGTCGATCTCGCCCACCGAAGCCACACCGCCCCATTCGCGCAGCACATCGCACAACGGCAGGCAGAGGCGTTCATACGCGTTCTCGATACGGCCATGGTCGCCTTCGCTGCGTGGAGCGACATACACCAGCGCCACATTCACTGTCGAATGCGACTGAGGGACCGGCTCCCCACCGGTTTCACGCAACAGCACTGGCCAGCCAGCGATCGCCAACTCCGAGCAGGCTGCCTCGAAGTTGTCCAGGCGGCTCATGCGCCGAGGCATGACCAGCGCATGATCCGTCGGGCGCCAGAACAGCACACCACTTTCGGTTTCGCCACGGCAGACCGCAGCCAAAAGATCTTGCTCGGCGTGCAGGCCCTGCTCGACGGTGAGGGCCAGGGGTTGATCGGTCATTGATCCACCTTCGATAAAGCCGGCGATTGCCGGCTTCAACGTTGCTTAGTCCAGTTGCTGCACAGTCTTCTTCACCTGTTCAGGGAAGAACAACCGCTGCAGTTCCAACCCCGGCTGCTCGGCCCGCATGAACGCCTCACCCACCAGGAACGAGTAAACGTCATTGATTTCCATCAACTCGACATCGGCACGGTTGAGAATGCCACTCTCGGTGATGGCCAGGCGATCCCGGGGAATGCGTGGCAGCAGGTCAAGAGTGGTCTCCAGGCTGACTTCGAAAGTATGCAGGTTACGGTTGTTGACCCCCACCAGCGGGGTATCAAGCGTTTTCAACGCACGCTCCAGCTCGTCACCGTCATGTACTTCGACCAGCACATCGAGGCCGACGTCCTTGGCGGTAGCGGCCAACTCAGCCATCTTGACGTCATCAAGCGCCGACACGATCAGCAGCACGCAGTCTGCGCCCAAGGCGCGTGCTTCGATGATCTGATAAGGGTCGACCATGAAATCTTTGCGGATCACCGGCAGCGAAACAGCGGCGCGCGCCTGCTGCAGGTACTCATCGGCACCCTGGAAGTAGTCCACATCGGTCAACACCGACAGGCAAGTCGCCCCGCCCTTTTCGTAACTGACGGCAATTTCCGACGGCACGAAGTTCTCGCGGATCACACCCTTGCTCGGCGAGGCCTTCTTGATTTCGGCAATCACCGCTGGCTGCTTGCGCTTGGCTTGCTCGATCAGGGCATTGGCAAACCCGCGCGGGGCATCCGCCGCCTTGGCCAGGCGCTCCATTTCGGCGAGGCTGACGCGCGCGCTGCGCTCTGCCACTTCCTGGAACTTGCGGGCAATGATCCTTTCCAGCACCGTCGGGACACTCATGCTTCGTTCTCCACCTTGAATACCGCTGTAAAGGCACCCAGTTCCTGCAGCTTTTCCCAAGCCAGCCCGGTGTGCAGTACATCGTGGGCCAGATCCACACCAGCCTTCAGGCTCATGGCGTGATCAGCAGCGTACAACGCAGCACCCGCGTTGAGCACTATCATCTCGGCAGCCTTCTGGCCATTCTCGGTCTTGCGCCGGCCCAGTGCATCACGGATCAACTCCAACGACGCCTGTGGGTTCTCGACTGCCAGGCCATGCAGGCTCTGGCTCTTCATGCCAAGATCTTCAGGCTCGACCCAGTATTCGCTGATCTGGTCATTCTTCAGTTCGGCGACAAAAGTAGGCGCGGCCAGGCTGAACTCATCCAGGCCATCCTTGGAATGCACGACCAGCACATGCTTGCTGCCCAGGCGTTGCAGCACTTGCGCCAGCGGGCGGCACAAGGCCTGGCTAAATACACCGACCACCTGGTGTTTCACCCCAGCCGGATTCGTAAGCGGGCCGAGCATGTTGAACAGGGTACGCAGGCCCAGGTCGCGGCGCGGGCCTGCGGCATATTTCATCGCCGAGTGATGGCTCTGGGCGAACATGAAGCCGATACCGAGGCTGTCAATGCAGCGCCCCACTTGGGTAGGTGTCAGGTTCAGGTAGATGCCGGCAGCTTCCAGCAGGTCAGCGCTGCCGCTCTTACCGGAAACTGCGCGATTGCCATGTTTGGCCACGGTGCAGCCTGCCGCCGCCAGGACGAACGAGGAGGCGGTGGAAACGTTGAAGATGTTGGCGCCATCACCGCCCGTACCGACGATGTCGACTACGCCATCAAGGCTTTTCAGCTCGACCTTGTCAGCCAGCTCACGCATGACCGAAACCGCGCCAACGATCTCGTCGATGCTCTCGCTCTTCATGCGCATGCCCATCAGGAAGGCGCCGATCTGCGCCTCACTGCATTGGCCGGTCATGATCTGGCGCATCACATCGCGCATTTCTTCGGTGGAAAGGTCCAGGTGGCCGACAATACGGCTCAACGCGCTTTTGATATCCATGCTCGGTCCTTAGCGGCGGCCGCCGGTCTGCTTGAGGAAGTTGGCGAACAGCTCGTGGCCCTGCTCGGTCAGGATGGACTCGGGGTGGAACTGCACCCCTTCAATGTTCAGTGTCTTGTGGCGCAGGCCCATGATCTCGTCGACCGAACCATCGTCATGTGCAGTCCAGGCAGTCACTTCCAGGCACTCTGGCAGGGTCTGGCGCTTGACCACCAGGGAATGGTAGCGGGTTACGGTGAGCGGGTTGTTGAGCCCGGCGAACACGCCCAGGTCGCGGTGATATACCGGGCTGGTCTTGCCGTGCATGACCTGGCGGGCACGCACTACATCGCCGCCAAACGCCTGGCCGATTGATTGGTGGCCCAGGCAGACCCCAAGGATCGGCAGCTTGCCGGCGAAATGCATAATGGCCTCGATGGACACACCGGCTTCGCTCGGCGTGCAAGGGCCAGGGGAGACGACGATGCGCTCAGGGTTAAGGGCTTCTATCTCGGCAACGGTGATTTCGTCGTTGCGAATGACTTTGACCTCGGCACCCAACTCGCCAAGGTATTGAACGACGTTGTAAGTGAATGAGTCGTAATTGTCGATCATCAGTAACATCGGGCTAAACCTCTAGAATCTACTGACTTTAAAAGTCGAACCTTCCTACACCAAAAACAGACACGGCGTTGCCACTAGGGGCGCTCGGAAACGGACAGGAAGGCAAACGGGGGCGGGCCGGACAGGCCGGCAAGAGATAAAGTCAGGCGCGCCAACGCCAACGGGCGTGGGCCTTGATAACGCGCATCAAGAGTTTGCTGACGATCAACACGGGATAGGTCTCGCTCATACTTGCAGGCACAGTAGCCTACCGGCGCGGCGGGCGCAATATGCCCGTAAATACGGGAAACGAATGGACTTGGAAGGCATGCCCCGCGATTTGCTAAGGTCGATCGGGTTGTCCTCATAAAAACAATGAAAAGGATGTTCCCAGATGCGAAAAGCACCTTTGCTACGTTTCACCTTGGCTACGTTGGCGCTCGCCTGCAGCCAGGCTTTCGCCGCCCCCTCGCCTTACTCGACAATGATCGTCTTCGGCGACAGCCTCAGCGATGCCGGGCAATTTCCTGACCTGACCGGCGGTACTGCCGGTATGCGTTTTACCAACCGTGATGAGAATGGCAACTTTGCACCTGTCTCGCCGATGATCCTCGGCGCACGCCTGGGTGTGAGCGCGGAAGATCTCAATCCGTCCACGTCCCTCGGCATACGCCCCGACGGCAACAACTGGGCCGTTGGCGGCTACACCACGCAGCAGATCCTGGATTCGATCACCACCACTTCCGAGACAGTCATTCCGCCAGGCCAACCTTTTGCCGGCCTGGTACTACGCGACAAGCCCGGGTATCTGGCCAATGGCTTGCGCGCAGACCCCAATGCCCTCTACTACCTGACCGGTGGCGGCAACGACTTTCTGCAAGGCCTGGTGAGCAGCCCTGCCGATGCCGCCGTCGCAGGATCGCGCCTGGCCGCCAGCGCCCAGGCCCTGCAACAAGGCGGTGCCCGCTACATCATGGTCTGGCTGCTACCCGACCTCGGCCAGACGCCGAATTTCAGCGGCACGCCGCAGCAAAACGCCCTGTCGCAACTGTCCAGCGTGTTCAACCAGTCACTGGTCAGCCAACTGGGCCAGATCGATGCCGAAATCATTCCACTGAACATTCCCGTACTGCTGAACGAAGCACTGGCCAGCCCGACGCAATTCGGCCTGGCCAGCGGGCAGAATCTGGTCGGCACCTGCTACAGCGGCAACAGTTGCGTGGCAAACCCGCTGTACGGCATCAATGGCACCACGCCCGACCCCACCAAGCTGCTGTTCAACGACTCGGTACACCCAACCATCGCCGGCCAGCAACTGATTGCCGACTACGGCTATTCGATCCTTTCCGCACCCTGGGAGCTGACGCTGCTGCCGGAAATGGCCCACGCCAGCCTGCGCGCGCATCAGGACGAACTACGTAATCAATGGCAGGCGCCCTGGCAGGCGGCTGGCCAATGGCAGGCCTTTGTTGCCACTGGCGCGCAAGATCTGGACTTCGACGGCGAGCGCAGTTCTGCCAACGCTGACGGGCGCGGCTACAACCTCACCCTGGGTGGCAGCTACCGGCTGAACGACGCTTGGCGCTTAGGGCTTGCCGGCGGGGTCTATCGCCAGAAACTGGAGGCAGGCGAACAAGACTCGGACTACAAGCTCGACAGCTACCTGGCCAGTGCCTTCGCCCAGTTTCGTGAGGACCGCTGGTGGGCCGACGCAGCGCTGAGCGCAGGGCACCTTGACTATCAGGACCTCAAACGCACCTTCGCCCTGGGCGTGAACGACCGAAGCGAGAAAGGTGATACCAACGGCGAAGCCTGGGCCGTGACAGGTCGCCTGGGATACAACCTGGCAGCCGATAGCAGTCACTGGCAGCTGGCGCCGTTCGTCAGCGCTGACTATGCGCGGGTGAAGGTGGATGGTTATGACGAGAAGAGCGGACGGTCGACGGCACTGGGCTTCGATGACCAGGAACGCACTTCGCGTCGCCTGGGCGTAGGGTTGCTGGGCAGCGTGCAGGTACTGGCCAGCACCAGGCTGTTTGCCGAGGTGGCGCAAGAGCATGAGTTCGAGGATGACCAGCAGGATGTGACGATGCACCTGACGACACTGCCAGCCAATGACTTCACGCTGACCGGGTACACACCGCAGAGCGACCTGACTCGTGCCAGCCTTGGGGTCAGCCATGAGCTGGTGGCGGGGGTGCACCTGCGCGGGAACTACAACTGGCGCAAGAGCGACGAGTTGACCCAGCAAGGAATAAGCTTGGGCGTCAGCGTCGACTTTTAACCGGATGGGGCCGCGATGCGGCCCCACGCCTGTGAATTACTCGGCAGGACGTTGCTCAGCCAACGCCACCGCACGGAACATCGCCCGGCGCTTGTTGATGGTTTCTTCCCACTCCAGCGCCGGCACCGAGTCGGCGACAATGCCGCCACCTGCCTGCACATGCAGTTCGCCGTCCTTGATCACTGCCGTGCGAATGGCAATCGCGGTATCCATGTTGCCATTCCAGGCAAAGTAGCCCACCGCACCACCGTAGACGCCACGCTTTACCGGCTCCAGCTCGTCGATGATCTCCATCGCGCGGATCTTCGGTGCACCCGACAAGGTACCTGCCGGCAGAATCGCCCGCAGTGCATCCATCGCGGTCAAGCCTTCGGCCAGTTGCCCGGTAACGTTGGAAACGATGTGCATGACATTGGAGTAGCGCTCGATCACCATCTTTTCGGTCAAGCGCACGCTACCGGTGGAGGACACACGGCCCACATCGTTGCGGCCCAGGTCGATGAGCATCAGGTGCTCGGCGATCTCCTTGTCGTCCGACAGCAGGTCGTCTTCCAGCGCTCGGTCGGCCTCCTCGTTGGCCCCCCTAGGACGGGTACCGGCAATCGGGCGCACGGTGACCAGACTGTCTTCCACCCGCACCAGCACTTCCGGCGAACTGCCAACAACGTGGAAGTCCCCGAAGTTGAAGAAGTACATGTATGGCGTCGGGTTGAAGCAGCGCAGCGCACGGTACAAGTCTATGGGCGCTGCCTTGAAGTCGATCGACATGCGCTGGGACGGCACCACTTGCATGCAGTCACCGGCCAGGATGTACTCCTTCACGGTGTCCACAGCGCGCTCGTAATCCTCTTGGGTGAAGGAGGAGCGGAACGCCGGCTCTGCCGCCATGGGGCCGCTCAGGTCCAGGCCGCGTCGCGGCGTGATGGGTTCGCGCAGCTTGGCCAGCAGGCCTTGCAGGCGCGCCTGGCCTTGCTCGAAAGCCTGCTCTTCGGACGGGTCGACCAGTACGATCGCATGCATCTTGCCGGCCAGGTTGTCGAACACCACCACGGCATCCGAAACCATCAGCAGGATATCCGGCACGCCCAGCGGGTCAGGATTGGGGCAGGCGCCCAGGCGCTTTTCCACGTAGCGAACGCAGTCATAGCCAAAGTAACCGACCAGGCCACCGTTGAAACGCGGCAGGCCGGCAATATCAGCGACCTTGTAGCGGTCCTTGAAGGTTTCGACGAATGCCAGCGGGTCTTCGACATCATGGCTTTCGACCTGCACGCCATCGTGCAGAATGCTCACGTGATAGCCATGCACACGCATCACCGTGCGCGACGGCAGGCCGATCATCGAATAACGGCCCCACTTCTCACCGCCCTGCACCGACTCGAGCAGGTACGAGTTGGCCTGGTCTGCCAGCTTCAGGTAGATAGAAAGCGGGGTATCGAAGTCGGCCAGGGTTTCACAGGCCAATGGAATGCGGTTGTAGCCGGCAGCGGCCAGGCGCAGGAATTCTTCGCGGGTCATGAGTAGCCTCGGAGCAACAATGAGAGTCGGGCAAACGGACGGGCCGGCAAAGGCCGGCGGGCAGAAGTCAGGCGCGCCAACGCCAACGGGCCAGGGCCTTGATGACTTTCATCCAGAATTTGCCGGTAACCACCACGGTGGGCTCTCTGTCTTGTGAGGCTTGAAGGTCCGCCAACGTTATCCCAGTGTCGGTGACTACGCAACCAGGCAGCAGCAGGCGCAGGTCGCCTATGACCAGGCTGGGCGCTTCCTCATCGATCGGCCGGCCGTGGTTATAGCCATAGCTCAGCCCAACGCACTGCACGCCGGCAGCTTTGGCCGCCAGCACATCACTGCGCGAGTCCCCCACAAACAGCGCCTGGCCGGGCTCGACGCCGGCCATTTTCATGACGAACAGCAACGCAGCAGGGTCGGGCTTCTTCTGTGGCAGGGTATCGCCGCCGATGATCCAGCGGAAATAACGGCCGATCTTCATCTGGTCGAGCAACGGTGCGACGAAGCGTTCAGGCTTGTTGGTGATCAGTGCCATTTCCACGCCCTGCTTGCGCAGCCAGCGCAAGGTGTCGTGCACACCAGGGTAGACAACCGTCAGATCATGGCTTTCGGCGTACGCCTCCATGAACAGTGCAAGGCCGCGCTCGGCCAGTTCATCGTCTACGGTCGCGTGGTCAAGGCCGCCGGCAAGTGCGCGGCGCACCAGCACCGGTGCGCCGTTGCCGACCCAGTGCCGCACGGCGTCAAGGCCAGCGGCCGGACGGCCAAGTTCGAGCAGCATACGGTCAACGGCTGCGGCCAGGTCGGGGACTGAATCGATCAGGGTACCGTCCAGATCGAACATCACCAGCCTGGGCAGCGTCCCGGGGAACAGCTGCTCGAAGCCGCTCATGGGCGGGCCTGAGCCAGTTCGGCGCGCATCTTGGCGATCACTTCCTGATAATCCGGCGCGTTGAAGATCGCCGAGCCGGCTACGAAGGTATCTGCGCCAGCGGCAGCGATTTCGCGGATGTTGTTGACGTTCACCCCACCGTCGATTTCCAGGCGAATATCACGGCCACTGGCGTCGATCAGCGCACGGGCTTCGCGCAACTTGTCCAAGGTGCCGGGGATGAACTTCTGCCCACCAAAGCCTGGGTTGACGCTCATCAGCAGCACCATGTCGACCTTGTCCATCACGTACTTCAGCGCGTCCAGGCTGGTGGCCGGGTTGAACACCAGGCCGGCCTTGCAGCCACCGTCACGGATCAGCTGCAGCGAGCGGTCGATGTGCTGCGAGGCTTCCGGATGGAAGGTGATGTAGCTGGCACCGGCTTCGATGAAGTCACCGATGATGCGGTCTACCGGGCTGACCATCAGATGCACATCGATCGGCGCGGTCACGCCGTACTTGCGCAAGGCGGTGCAGACCATCGGGCCAATGGTCAGGTTGGGTACGTAGTGGTTGTCCATCACGTCGAAGTGGACGATGTCGGCACCCGCGGCCAGTACCTTGTCGACATCCTCGCCCAGACGGGCGAAATCGGCGGAGAGAATGGAGGGGGCAATAGCGTAGGGCTGCATGGCGCACCTGTTGGCAGAATCTAGGTGGCGCGCATTGTAACTCAGGGAACTGGATAGGGGCTGATTGGCATCAATCCGTGTGAAGGGGTCACTGCGACGCCAGCATCGGCCTTTTCGCAGGCAGTCCTGCGAAAAGGCCGATCAATCACGCAGGCTGCTGGGTCCTCAGCTTCTCACTGCGCCCGCGCAGCCACTCCAGGGTCAGCAGCAGCACCACCGAAAAACCGATCAGCAAGGTCGCCGCCGCTGCAATCGTCGGGCTCAGGTTTTCGCGAATGCCGCTGAACATCTGCCGCGGCAGGGTGGCCTGTTCTGGCCCGGCGAGGAACAGCGTCACCACCACCTCATCGAACGAGGTCGCGAAGGCGAACAGCGCCCCAGAGATCACTCCGGGGGCGATCAGCGGCAAGGTGACCCTGCGAAACGCAACCACCGGTGAGGCCCCCAGGCTGGCAGCCGCACGCACCAGGTTGTAATTGAAGCCTTGCAAGGTCGCCGACACGGTAATGATGACGAACGGCACACCCAGCACCGCGTGCACCAGGATCAGCGAAATGAAGCTGTTACCCATCCCCAACGGGGCAAAGAACAGGTAGCTGGCTACACCAATGATCACCACCGGCACCACCATCGGCGAAATCACCAGCGCCATGACCAGCGACTTGCCCGGAAAATCGGCGCGGGTAAGCCCGATCGCTGCCAGCGTACCGAACACCATGGCCAGCAGCGTGGCCGCCGGGGCGACGATGACGCTGTTCCTCAGGGCGCGCATCCACTCGGCCGAGGCGAAGAAATCGTGATACCACTGCAGGGAAAAGCCTTGCAGTGGGTACACCAGGAAGCTGCCACTGTTGAACGACAGCGGCACGATCACCAGTACCGGCAACACCAGAAACAGCAATATCAGGCCACAAAGGATACGCAGGCTGTAGAACCACACCCGTTCCACGGGCGACATGTATGGGCTAAGCATCACTAGGCTCCTCAGCTCAGGCGCAGGCGGCTGGCACCGACCAGCCAGCTATAGATCAGGTACAGCAGCACGGTCGCCAGCAGCAACAGCCCGCCCAGCGCGGTAGCCATGCCCCAGTTGATGCTGGTGTTGGTATAGAAGGCCACGAAGTAGCTGACCATCTGGTCGTTCGGGCTGCCGAGCAGCGCCGGGGTGATGTAGTAACCGATGGCCAGGATGAACACCAGCAGGCAACCGGCGCCCACGCCCGCGTAGGTCTGCGGGAAGTACACCCGCCAGAAGCTGGCGAACGGGTGGCAACCCAAGGAGATCGCTGCACGCATGTAGCTCGGCGAAATGCCCTTCATCACGCTGTATAGCGGCAGGATCATGAACGGCAAGAGGATGTGGACCATCGAGATGTACACGCCGGTGCGGTTGAACACCAGCTCCAGCGGCTGATCGATGATGCCCATGGCCATCAATGCACTGTTGATCAGGCCGCCTGACTGCAGCAGTACGATCCACGCTGCCACCCGCACCAGAATCGACGTCCAGAACGGCAGCAACACCAATATCATCAACAGGTTGCCCTGGCGGGTCGGCAGGTTGGCCAGCAGGTAAGCCAGCGGATACGCCAGCACCAGGCAGATGGCCGTGATCACCACACCCATCCACAGGGTGCGGGCAAAGATGTCCAGGTAGATGGACTGCTCGGGGGTGGCCTTGGCCAACTCGCCGAGGTCATCGATACGGTGGTCGACCGATGCCAGCAGGTAATAAGAAGTCACGCTGCTGGTGTTGCGGCGGATCGCCTGCCAGTAAGCCGGGTCGCCCCAACGTTCATCGAGGGCCTGCAAGGCCTCTTTGTAAGAGGCAGGTTCGGCCTTGAACGGCAGCGCCCGAGCGGTCTTGGAGAGCAGGCTGCGGTAGCCGGCCAGCTCCATGTTCAGGCGTTTGGACAGGTCGCCCAAGGTCTGGTTCTTGCGCGATTCGGCCAGGTCCTGGCTCAGGGCCTTGTAAACCTCCTCGCCAGGCAGGCTCTTGCCATCCCACTGCGACACAGCCTGGACCGTACGCGGCAGGCCGCCGACCACTTCCGGGTTGTCGACGCTCTTGAACAGCAGCGCCGCGATGGGCACCAGGAACACCAGCAGGAGAAACAGCGCCAGCGGCGCGATGAGCGCCTGCGCCTTCCAGCGGTTGACCCGCTCGGCGTGCTTGAGGCGCTGCTTGAGACTTGGACCTGCGCCTTCGTTGAGGGGCACTGCAATGGCCATGGCGAACTCCGCAAAAACAGGGGAACAGGGAGCGCCAGCCAACGGGCCGGCGCTCCTTCGAGGCGCCTTACTTCTTCGCCGCCCAGGCGTTGAAGCGTTGCTCCAGTTGCTCGCTGTTGTCGGCCCAGAAGGCCACATCGATCTGCACCTGGTTGGCGATGTTTTCAGGCGTGGTCGGCATGTCCTTCTTCACCGCGTCCGCCAGCAGCGGCACGGCTTTGGAGTTGGCCGGGCCGTAGGCGATGTTCTCGGAGTAGGTCTTCTGCTGCTCGGGCTGAACGGTATAAGCGATGAATTGCTTCGCTTCCTCGACATTCTTGGCCCCTTTCGGGATGGCCCAAGCGTCGAAGTCGTAGATGCCACCGTTCCACACCACCTTGAGGTTGCTCTCTTTCTGCACCGCAGCAATGCGCCCGTTGTAGGCCGAGCTCATGACCACATCACCCGAGGCCAGGTACTGCGGCGGCTGGGCGCCCGCTTCCCACCACTGGATGCTCGGCTTGAGTTCGTCGAGTTTCTTGAAGGCGCGGTCCACGCCGCCCTTGGTGGCCAGCACCTGGTACACATCCTTGGGCGCAACGCCGTCGGCCATCAGGGCGAACTCGAGCGTGTACTTCGCGCCCTTGCGCAGGCCGCGCTTGCCCGGGAATTTCTTCGTGTCCCAGAAATCGGCCCAGCTGGTCGGGGCTGTCTTGAGCTTGTCAGCGTTGTAGGCCAGCACCGTGGACCAAACGAAGAAGCCTACGCCGCACGGCTGGATGGCGCCCTTCACATAATCGCTTTCGTTGCCGAACAGAGCCGGGTCGAGCTCCTCGAACATGCCTTCATCGCAACCACGGGCCAGTTCTGGCGACTCCACCTCCACCAGGTGCCAAGACACGCTGTTGGTGTCGACCATGGCTTTGATCTTGGCCATTTCACCGTTGTACTCGCCAGCGACGATCTTGCCCTTGCCGGCCTTCTCCCATGGCTCGTAGAACGCCTTGACCTGGGCCGCCTTGTTGGCGCCGCCGAAGGACACTACGGTCAGGTCTGCCGCCATGGCCTGGCCGGCGGCGAACAGGCCAAGGGCCAGGGCGGTCAGTTTCAGCTGCTTGCGCATTATTATTCTCTCCACAGTACAGGGTTGGTGAAGCAATCCATCAGTGGGCTTCGGCAATCGGATCGAGCGCGCGCGCGTGCTCCACCTCCCAGCCCAGCGGTACCACATCGCCCACGGCAAGGGCCGGGTCGAGCTCGGCAATCGGCTGTTTCACGAAGAAGTCAGCCTTGCCACAGACTTCCAGACGCACCCGTACATGGTCGCCCAGGTAGATGAACTCGGCCACGCGGCCGGAGAAGCGATTGACGCAGCTTTGGCTGTGGCCATTGAGGCGCACGCGCTCCGGGCGTACCGACAGGGTCACCGGCTCCCCTGCCTGGCCGACGTTCACCGCCAGCGCCTCGACCCGCTCGCCGCGGGCCAGCTGCACCTGGCAACGATGACCGTCACTGGCCAGCAGCGTGCCGTTGATGCGGTTGTTCTCGCCGATGAAGTTGGCGACGAAGGTGTTGCGCGGCTCCTCATAAAGAGTGCGCGGGTCGGCGATCTGCTGGATCTCGCCCTCATGGAACACCGCCACACGGTCGGACATGGTCAACGCCTCGCCCTGGTCGTGGGTTACGTAGACCACGGTTACACCCAGGCGCTGGTGGATATGCTTGATCTCCATCTGCATGTGTTCACGCAGCTGCTTGTCCAGCGCGCCGAGCGGCTCGTCCATCAGCACCAGCTGCGGCTCGAACACCAACGCCCTGGCCAAGGCCACGCGCTGCTGCTGGCCACCGGAGAGCTGGCCAGGGTAGCGTTTGGCGAAGGCATCGAGCTGCACCATGTTCAGTACCCGCTTGACCCGCTCACTGATGTCGGTCTTGCTCAGGTTGCGCACGCTCAGCGGAAAAGCGAGGTTTTCCGCGACGGTCATGTGGGGGAACAGTGCGTAGTTCTGGAACACCATGCCAATGTCACGTTTGTGCGGCGGCACGTTATTGATGGAGCGCCCGGCCAACTGGATTTCACCGGCGGTCGGGGTCTCGAAACCCGCCAGCATCATCAGGCTGGTGGTCTTGCCCGAGCCGGAAGGGCCGAGCAAGGTGAGGAATTCACCCTTGCGAATGTCCAGGTTGAGGTCTTTGACGATCAGCGATTCGCCGTCGTAGCTCTTCTGCACACCACGGAAACTGACCAGCGTCTCACCGGTGGTCGCGTTCGAATTCGCCTCGCTCATGCCTGCACCTTCTTGTTGGAATGACTGCGTAGGCAAAGACTAAAGAAGACGCAAGCGCCCGGAAATCGGGGGCGCTGAGAGAATGCCATCATCCGGCTGGAAGAGTTTGTGTAGGGATTGCCCTACACCGATGGCGGGATTGGAATGCAAGTCTCAGCCAGCCAGCGGGAAAGCGGTGCCTGGCAGATAACCTATGTCGCAAACAGAACGGTCATACCAGCTTGTGCTCCATGGCGTACTTGACCAGTTCAGCCAGCGAGTTGACCTTGAGCTTCTGCATCAGCCTCGCCTTGTGGGTGCTGATGGTCTTGCTGGAGAGCGCCAGCTGCTGAGCGATATCGTTGACGTTGGCACCTTGAGCCAAGCGTTCGAACACCGAGAACTCGCGCTCCGACAGCAGGGTATGCAGCGGCCGAGTTTCGGTCAGGCCGACCTCGAAGACCATGCGGTCGGCCAACGCCGGATCGATGTAGCGCCCGCCGCCGGCCACTCGCCGGATTGCGGTCAGCAGCAAGGCAGGGTCACTGTCCTTGGTGGCATAGCCGGCAGCGCCGGCCTTGAGCGCGCGCGCGGCCATCTGCGCTTCGTCGTGCATCGACAGCATCAGGATCGCCGGCGGGTTGTGCAGCGCGCGGATCCGCGCAATCGCCTCCAACCCACTGACACCGGGCATCGAGATATCCAGCAACACCACTTCGCAGGCGGTGTGGCGCAGGGTTTCCAGCAGCTGTTCACCATTACCGGCCTCCCCCACCACCTGCATGTCCTTGGCCAGGCCGATCAACTGCTTGATGCCTTCGCGGACAATGGTGTGGTCTTCGGCCACCAGCACTCGAATCACGATCGTTCTCCTAATCCAACGCTATGGTCACGCTCAGGCTGGTGCCTTCACCTGGCTCGCTATTCAACACCATGCTGCCACCGAGCATCAGTACCCGCTCACGCACCCCCACAAGGCCGAACGAGGTTGGCCGTGGCTGGTCCAGGCAGAACCCGCTACCGTCATCACTGACCGTCATACGCAGTTTTTCGCCCTCGCGCACCAGCTCTACCTCGACACTGTGCGCCTTTGCATGGCGCATGACGTTGGTCAGAGCCTCCTGCAGGATACGGAACAAGCCGATAGCTTTTGCATCGCTCAATGCTGGCAGATTATCCGGTACCTGCACCAGGCAGGGGATCTGCGTGCGCGCTTCGAAGCGCCGTGCCTGCCATTCGATGGCCGAGGCGATACCGGCGTCCAGGATCGGCGGGCGCAACGCCGTTGCCACATCGCGCACCAGCTGGAACAGCTGAGCGATCAGGCGCTTCATGCTGGCCAGGCGCTCGTTCAGCGCAGGGTCGAGCTCGGCAAAAGCCAGTTCGCACATCGACACTTCAAGCTTGAGCACGGTCAGCATCTGCCCCAGTTCATCGTGCACTTCGCGGGCGATACGGGCCTTTTCTTCCTCGCGCACGCTCTCCAGGTGTGCCGACAGTTCACGCAGTTGCTCCTGGGACCTCGCAAGCGCCAGCTCCCCGCGCTTGCTCTGGGTAATGTCCCAGACAATACCGTCCCAGACCACCCGGCCGTTGGCCAGGCGGCGGGTACTGGCCTTGATGTCGGCCCACCGCTGCTCACCTTCACGGGTGAGGATTCGCCCTTGCCAGGACCAGTCCTGATCGCTGGCAATGGCCAAGTCCTGCACCTGGTGGTAGTCAGCACGATCTTGCGGGTGGACCAGATTGCGCAAGCCCATCTGCGGGTGCTGGATCTGCGCGGGCGTATAACCCACCAACGCCTCACTGCCCTCGCTGATATAGGGAAACTCCGGGTCCCCTTCCGCTGGTGCGGGCTCCAGACGGAACACCAGCCCCGGCACATTGCCAGCAATACCCTTGAGCCGCGCCTCGCTTTCACGCAGCGCCGCCAGGGCGCGGTGGCGTTCGGTGACATCGGCAAGGTACACCACCAGGTACTCGGCATCGCGAAAGCGCAGGAAGCTCAACGACAACTCAACAGGCAACAGACTGCCGTCGGCGCACAGGCATTGGGTTTCGAACTGCCGAGCCCCGGCCTCCCCGGCTCGCGCGGCCCGCCACAACTGCAGCCAGCGGTCCATGCTCAGGTTCGGCTCGAAGTCGCTCAGCGGACGCTCCAGCAACGCCGCCTCGGCATAACCCAGCATGCGCCCCACCGCGTGGTTGGCGTAACGCACGTGGCTGTCCCAGTTGACCCAGAGGATGCCCACCGTACTCTGGTCGATGGCGAACTGGCTCAGGCGCAGTGCCTCCTCGCGCACCTGCCGCTCAGCCAGGTGCTCCCGCGCCGCCAGCAGGCTACGCTCGAGCTGGCGCTGCTGGCGGCGCTGCCACACCAGGGTGGCCCCGGCACACAGCAGCAACATGCCGAACAGCAACGCAAGGTTTTGCCAGAAACCGGTGGATTCGCTCAGACGCGGGTATTTGGGCTGCAACCAACGCTGATGCAGTTGCTCCAGCTCTTTGGCGGGCATGGCCTGCAGGCCCCGTTCAAGCACATCGGCCAGCAACGGCCAGTCACGCCGCGAGCCCACGCGCAATAATTGCGGCAGGCCGATATCGCCGAGCACTGCCAGGTCACCGAACTCGCTTTCACGGGACAACCTGCTGAGCTGGGCTTCATCCAGCACCGCGTAGCTGGCCTGGCCCCCTACCACCAGTTGCAAGGCCTGGCGCTCGTTGGGCACACCTTGCAGGTTGAGATTGGCGTAATTGCCCCGCAGGTAATCGGCCAGCACGCTGGGCATGCGTACCGCCACACGCTCGTTGGCCTCAAGCTTTTCCAGCTCGACGGCCAACGCACCGGTCCGCGGCCCCACCACAAGTTGCGGCACACGCATGTAAGGGTCGCTGAACAACCACAGACGCAAGCTGGCCGGTGTTTGTGTAAGGCCCGGGGCAAAGTCGATTTCACCCGCCTGCAGGGCGTGTTCGAGGCTGGCCTGGTCAGTGAAGTTACGCCAGGTGAGGTCCAGCTTGAGCGCCTGCGCCAGCCAGTTCACCAGCTCGACATTGGCCCCGTAGAGTTGCTGCAGACGGCGGTCGAACTGGGCATAGGGCGCCTGCAGCACCAGGCCGACCCGCAGGCTGCGATGGGTGTCCAGCCATTGCTGCTGGGCAGGTTCGAGTACCACCGCAGGTGCTGCCTCAGGCCTTGCCAAAGCAATCAAGGGTAGCCACAAGCAGCCGATAACCAACAGGCGACGCAATCGCTTCATCTACACGCTCGTCTTGGCAAGGGCGGCCATGCAGCATGGCCGTCGCGGGCAAATACTATTAGGCTGCCGGTATCATTCTGGCCTTGGGTTGATTCATGTTCACACTTTATCGCACGACGCTGGCAATGTGCTGCCTTGCCTCGCTCCTACCACTTGGCGCCCTGGCCGCCGACGCCGAAAAACCAGCAACCGCAGAGGCTGCCGCCGCACCTGCGCCACGCCCACCGCTGCTGGAGCGTAGCCAGGAAGATGCGCAGGCCCTTGAACGCCTGTTGCCCAAAGCCGAGCAGCAAACGCTGGAAGCCGGGTCCGACAGCTTCCTGGCCCTGTGGAAACCAGCCAACGACAGCGACCCGCAAGGCACGGTGATCATCGTCCCTGGCGCCGGAGAAACCGCCGACTGGCCCAATGCGGTCGGCCCGTTGCGACGCAAGTTCCCTGACGCCGGCTGGAACAGCCTCAGCATGAGCCTGCCCGACCTGCTCGCCGATAGCCCACAGGCACGGGTCCAGGCCACGCCAGCTGCCGCACCGCAGCCAGAGCAGGGCGAGAGCGCACCGGCAAAGGAAACCCCCGTCGATGCCAACGCCAACGTGGCCCAGGCTACTGCGGCGGATGCCGACACGGCAGAAAGCACCGATGCCGAACAGGCCAGCGAACAGAACGATCAGGCTGATGCCGAACGCATCTTCGCGCGCCTGGATGCTGCGGTGGCGTACGCTCAGCAACAGAACTCACGCAGCATCGTGCTGATCGGCCATGGCAGCGGCGCCTACTGGGCAGCCCGCTACCTGGGCGAAAAGCAACCACCGCAGGTACAGAAGCTGGTGATGATCGCCGCGCAGACCCCGGCAAGGGTCGAGCACGACCTGGAAAGCCTGACACCTACCCTCAAAGTGCCGACTGCCGATATCTACTACGCAACCCGCACCGGCGACCGCAATGCCGCCATGCAACGCCTGCAGGCCAGCAAGCGCCAGAAAGACAGCCAGTACAAGCAGCTTTCGCTGATTGCGATGCCGGGGAACAAGAGCGCGGAACAGGAACAGTTGTTCCGCCGGGCCAGGGGGTGGATGAGCCCGCAGGAATGAAGTGACGGGCCAGCTCCGGCCGTTGCACCAGCAGGCTGGCTGCCACAGGTACAGCGCCGCTTGCCGGTGACAGGGGCTTTAGAGCCCCCGCCGTTTACGGATCAACGCATAAGCCTGGTGCAGCTCTCGAGTGCGTTCGGTCGCCTCCCTGAGCTGCGCTTCACTGGCACCGCTCCCGGCCAGCTTGTCCGGATGGTGCCGGCTGACCAGCCGGCGATAGGCCTGCTTGACCCGGTCGCCTTCCGTATCGGCATCTATCCCCAGCAAGCGCAGCGCAGCCGCATAGGTCATGACGCTACTGGCCGTGCTCATTTTGCGTGGCTCATATTCCAGCGACATGGCCTGCACCTGGCGCCGGCTGAGCCCCAGCTTCTGCCCCCAGTCCAGCAGCAGTTCCCGCTCATGATCCCCGGCCTTGCCGTCAGCCCAGGCCATACGCCAACACGCCCGCAACGTGCCCTCGGCCGCATGTGGCTGCAAGCGAATGCGACGCAGGTGGTGGGCTAAGCGGTCCTTGCCCGCCTTGCCGCGGTTGAAGGCGGCAATCGCGCGCATCCTGGCGGCCTCGGCCAGGCCCAGCCGGACCATCTCCTGGCGCGCCTGCTGAATATGCTGTTCACCCACTCGCCCATCGCTTTTGGCCAGCCGCCCAAGCAGGACGAACAACAACTCCTCGTCACGCAGGGCCGGCCGGCCTCCCAACCGTTCGCGCATGTCTTCCCAGCCCTGCACACGCAGGCGCCGATCCATGGCTTGGCCAAGCAATGCCCCCAGCAGCGCGCCAGGGATGCTGGCGACAGCGAAACCCGCGCCTAGCCCGATTACCGTGCCTGGCCACCACATCTCAGGCACGCTCGCGTATAAGGCGTTCGGCCTCGGCCAGGCGCTCCTGGGTACCGACATCGACCCAGGCGCCACGGTAGTGCTCGCCGGTCACCTTGCCTGCCGACATGGCTTGGCGCAGAAGTGGCGCCAGTTTGAAGGCCCCCGCCTGGCAACCTGCGAACAAGGCTGGATGCAGCACTGAAAGGCCGCTGAAGGTCAGGGTGCCAGGGGTCTCGTCACCGTCCACCACCTGCCCACCTTGCAGGCGGAAGTCGCCCCGCCCGTGATGGCCAGGGTTATCGACCAGCACCAGATGCGCCAGGCCCTGCAGCGGTGCACGCAAGCGCGCGAACGGGTAATCGGTCCAGACATCGCCATTGACCAGCAGGAACGGGGCGTCGCCCAGCAAAGGCAATGCCTGGAATATGCCGCCCCCCGTCTCCAGCGGCTCGCCCTCAGGCGAGTAGCGAATGCTCAGGCCGAAGCGGCTGCCATCGCCGAGGTGATCTTCGATCTGCTGGCCAAGCCAGGCGTGGTTGATCACCACGTCGGTAAAACCGGCTGTCGCCAGCGCACGCAGGTGATATTCGATCAACGGCTGGCCGGCCACGGGCAGCAACGGCTTTGGCGTGTGCAGGGTCAGCGGGCGCATGCGCTCGCCCTTGCCTGCGGCGAGAATCATCGCTTTCATCCACGCGCTCCGGCCTTGAGTTCGGCGATCAACTGGCCGAGCTCGGCCAGTTCAGGGCGACGGCCGACCACTTCGTCTATATAGGCGAAGAAACGCGGCACATCAGCCAGGTAGCGCGGCTTGCCGTCACGGTGGCAGATACGCGCGAAGATGCCGATCACCTTCAGATGGCGCTGCACACCCATCAGGTCGCTGGCGCGCTGGAAATCTTCGAACGACGGCTGAACCGGGATCCCGGCGGCCTGCGCTTTGTCCCAGTAGTTGCGCAACCAGCCTTCGACTCGCGCTTGTGGCCAACTGAGGAAAGCGTCCTTGAACAGGCAGGTAATGTCATAGGTGACCGGACCGTACACCGCGTCCTGGAAGTCGAGCACGCCCGGGTTCGGCGTGCTCTGCATCAGGTTGCGCGGCATGTAGTCGCGGTGCACCAGCACCTTGGGTTGGGCAAGGGCACTGTCGATCAGCAACTGGCTGATGCGCTGCCAACTGGCCTGCTGCGCCTCGTTGAAGGCCAGGCCGAGCTCACGCCCGACATACCACTCGGGGAACAGCTCGACCTCACGGCGCAGCAAAGCGTCGTCGTAGCTCGGCAACGGCGCTTCCATCGGCAGGCGCTGAAAAGCCAGCAGGGCGTCGATCGCGTCGGCGAACAATGCATCGGCGTTATCCGGGTTAATGATGTCGAGGTATGTCTGATGGCCCAGATCCCCCAGCAACAGAAAACCACGGTCCAGATCTTGGGCATGAATCACCGGTACATGCACGCCCGCACTGGCCAGCAGATGGTCGATGGCAACGAACGGGCGGCAGTTTTCCTGTGGCGGCGGCGCATCCATGATCACAAAACTGTGGCCTGCGCCCTGCCAGCGGAAGTAACGGCGAAAGCTCGCATCGCTGCTGGCGGCGGTCAGGCTGCCTTCGGGCACCTCGCCCCAGGCGTTGTTGCGGAAAAGAACATTGAGCTGCTCGGCGAGCCAGACAGTCAGTTGTTGCAGGCGTACATCGTGGTCAGGCATTACAAGGGTCTCCGACGGCCCTAGCCGTCAAGCGGGTCATGCTTTATTATCCAGCATCTTTTTCAGACCATCGAGAGGCGTGCGGCCCCACACGCGGGCAGATGGCACGCAGGAAGCCCGGACTAATAAGATGGCATTGAAATCCCCCGCGTTTCGTAGAAAGTTTCCGTTGCTGGTCACCGGCGGTCTGCTGGCCCTGCAACCTTTTGCCACCTCGTACGTGGTAGCAGCCGAGCAGTTCGACTGCCAAGTGTCCGCCTCCGGTGGTTGGGACTGCAAGCCCAAGAGCCCAGTCAACAACTTGCCACCGCGCCCAGTGCATGACGGCGCTGCGCTCACTTCCGGCACCGAGGCCCCATCGGCCGAGGCCGAAAGTGCTGACAAGCCGGTGCTGGTCACCGAGAGCAAAGGCCGTGGCCTGAAGTCGCGCAGCGAGGATTACAGCCATCTCGATTGGGTCCCGCGCGAAAAGCTCACCGCTGCCCAGCTAGCCGAAACCGGCCCGTACTGCGGTGGCGCGTACATCGAGCCGACTCGCCCAGGCATGGCCGACACCACGCCCAAGGACGAATCGCCGACCTACATCAACGCCAAGGTCTCCAAGTACCAGCAGGAGCAGCAGATCGCTACCCTCGCCGGTGACGTGGTCATGCGCCAAGGCAGCATGCAGGCCGAAGCCGATGAGGCCAACCTGTACCAGGCCGAGAACCGTGGCGAGCTCAAGGGCAACGTCAGGATTCGCGACAACGGCTCGCTGGTCGTGGGCGACGAGGCGCAGATCCAGCTCGACACGGGCGAAGCCCAGGTCGACAACGCCGAATACGTGATGCACAAGTCGCACATCCGCGGCAACGCCCTGTACGCCAAGCGTAGCGAGAACGCCATCATCCGCCTCAAGGATGGTACCTACACCACGTGTGAACCGGGCAGCAACGCCTGGCAGCTCAAGGGCAACAACATCACCCTGAACCCGGCCACCGGCTTCGGTACCGCGACCAACGTCACCCTGCGGGTCAAGGATTTCCCGGTGTTCTACACACCGTACATCTATTTCCCGATCGACGACCGTCGCCAATCCGGCTTCCTGCCACCGTCATTCAGCAGCACCAGCGACACCGGCTTCATGCTGGTCACGCCGTACTACTTCAACCTGGCGCCCAACTACGACGCCACGTTGTACCCGCGTTACATGACCAAGCGTGGCTTGCTGATGGAAGGCGAATTCCGCTACCTGACCAAGTCCAGCGAAGGCCAGTTCGGCGGCGCGTACCTGAACGACAAGAACGATGATCGCAAAGACCAGACTGATTACGAAGATCAGCGCTGGATGATCAACTGGCAGCATAAAGGTGGCCTGGACGAGCGCCTGATGACTGAAGTCGATTACACCGACATCAGCGATCCGTTCTACTTCCAGGACCTGGAGAGCGATCAGATCGGCGTCCAGAGCAATGATGTGGTCAACCAGCAAGGTGCACTGACCTGGCGTGGCGACACCTATACCGCTCGACTGAATGCGCAAGCGTACGAGATGGCGACCCTGTCGCAGATCACCCCGTACAACAAGCTGCCGCAGATCACTATCGACGGGATGCTCCCGTATCACCCGGGTGGGTTTGATTTCAGCTACCAGACCGAGGCCGTGCGCTTCGATCGTGACCTGAAGGATGACTTTGTCACTGACGAAGATGGCAACCCGGACATCACCGCCGGCGAAGAGGGCAAACGTCTCGATGAAAACGTCAGCGGCATCGCGCGCGCCAACGGCAACCGCCTGAATTTTGCCCCGGCAATCAGCCTGCCTATGCAAGCCAGTTACGGTTACGTTACGCCAAAGCTGAAGTATGTTTACACCAACTATGACCTTGATCTTGATGGTCAAGGCAAGCAAGAAGCGCTGGCGCAAGCGTCACAACCAGGATACGGCAGCTACAGCAGCTCTATCAGCCGTGACGTTCCTATCTTCAGTGTTGACAGCGGTTTGTACTTCGACCGCAACACCTCGATGTTCGGCACCAACTATCGCCAGACACTCGAACCGCGCATGTTCTACCTCTACGTTCCTTACAAGGATCAGACGGACATTCCGCTGTTCGATACCAGCGAAACGCTGTTCAACTTCGATTCGCTGTTCCGCGACAACCGCTTCAGCGGCACCGACCGTATCGGTGACGAGAACAAGCTGTCGCTGGGCGTGACCACCCGCTGGATTCAGGACGACGGTTTCCAACGTCAGAACTTCAGCATCGGTCAAGCACTGTACTTCAAGGATCGCAAGGCCCAGCTGCCAGGCATCAACTACCGTGATCGCAGTGACGCGCAGTCTGACGTTTCGCCGTACGCGCTGGTGTACAACTACTACTTCAACCGCGACTGGCGCTTCAATTCGGACTTCAACTGGGACCCGGACAGCCGCAGCACTCGCTCGGGCAGCGCGATGTTCCACTACCAGCCTGAAGACAACCCGAACAAGGTGGTCAACCTCGGCTATCGCTACCGCAACGACACCATCGCCTACGACTCCACGACCGGTACATGGAAAGTGGGTGGCGGTGACTATGGCAACCCAGGCGACCCGAACTACATCAAGGACTACTACAAGATCCAGCAGCACGACTTCTCGGTGATCTGGCCGATCGTGCCGCAATGGAACGTGATCGCCCGCTGGCAGCACGATTACAACCGCAACCGCACCCTGGAAGCCATGGGCGGTTTCGAATACGACAACTGCTGCTGGAAACTACGTCTGATCAACCGTTACTGGATCGACTACGACGACTTCAGCCAGGCCGCCCCGCAAAACGAAAAAGGCGACCATGGCATCTTCCTGCAGATCGTGCTGAAAGGCCTCGGTGGCGTGGTAGGCAACAAGGTCGAATCTTTCCTCGACCAAGGCATTGAAGGTTACCGTGAACGTGAAGACCAAGCTTATTGATCGTCTGCGCCCAGTGTTGCTGGGCGCTGTATTGCTGAGTGGCGCGGTGCATGCCGCGGTGCAACCCCTGGATCGTGTGGTGGCCATCGTCGACAACGACGTGGTCATGCAAAGCCAACTGGACCAGCGCGTCCAGGAGGTTCAGCAAACCATCGCCAAGCGCGGCGGCGGCGTACCGCCGACCAGCGCGCTGGAGCAGCAGGTACTGGAACGCCTGATCGTCGAGAACCTGCAGCTGCAGATCGGTGAACGTTCGGGCATCCGCATCACCGACGAGGAACTCAACCAGGCCATCGGCACCATTGCCCAGCGCAATGGCATGTCGCTGGACCAGTTCCGCGCCGCGCTGGCCCGCGACGGCCTGTCGTTCGACGACGCCCGCGAGCAGGTCAAACGCGAGATGATCATCAGCCGCGTGCGCCAGCGCCGTGTGGCCGAGCGCATCCAGGTTTCCGAGCAGGAAGTGAAAAACTTCCTCGCCTCGGACCTGGGCAAGATGCAGATGTCCGAAGACTACCGTCTGGCCAACATCCTCATCCCAACCCCGGAAGGCGCCAACTCGGACGACATCCAGAAGGCTGCGCGAAAGGTCGGTGACGTGTACCAGCAACTGCGCCAGGGCGCTGACTTTGGCCAGATGGCGATTGCCAACTCGGCCAGCGAGAACGCCCTTGAGGGTGGCGAGATGGGCTGGCGTAAAGCTGGCCAGTTGCCGCCTGAATTTGCCAAGCTGCTCAGCAGCATGGCCACGGGCGACATCACCCAGCCACTGCGCATCCCTAGCGGCTTCATCATCATCAAGCTCGAAGAGAAGCGCGGCGGCAGCGAAAACGTGCTGCGTGACGAAGTACATGTACGCCACATCCTGATCAAGCCAAGCGAAATCCGCAGCGAAGCCGCCACCGAGCAGCTGGCTGAGCGCCTGTACGAACGGATCAAGGACGGCGAAGACTTCGCCGAGCTGGCGAAAAGCTTCTCGGAAGACCCGGGTTCAGCGCTCAACGGCGGTGACCTCAACTGGGTCGACCCGAACAGCCTGGTACCGGAGTTCCGCGAGCAGATGGCCAACGCCCAGCAGGGTGTCGTGACCAAACCGTTCAAGACCCAGTACGGCTGGCATGTCCTGGAAGTGCTGGGCCGTCGTGCCACCGACAGCACCGAACAGGCACGCGAGCAGCAGGCAATGAACGTACTGCGTAACCGCAAGTACGACGAAGAGCTGCAGACCTGGCTGCGCCAGATCCGCGACGAAGCCTACGTTGAAATCAAGCTGCCTGGCGCTGACCAGGCCGCACAGTGAAGCCCCTGCGCTTCGCCGTCACTCCCGGCGAACCGGCCGGCATAGGCCCCGACCTGTGCCTGCTGCTCGCCGCCGAGCCCCAGCCTCACCCCCTGATCGCCATCACCAGCCGTGACCTGCTCGCCGAGCGGGCCACGCAGCTGGGGCTGGCCGTCAACCTGCTTGCGGTAGCGCCGGGCCACTGGCCTGACCAGCCGGCGCCGGCAGGTAGCCTCTACGTATGGGATACTCCCCTGGCCGCCCCCGTGGTGCCGGGCATGCTGGACAAAGCCAACGCGGCTTTTGTCCTGCAGACCCTGACGCGGGCCGGGCAAGGCTGCCTTGAAGGGCATTTCGCCGGCATGATCACGGCCCCTGTGCACAAGGGCGTGATCAACGAAAGCGGCATTGCCTTTTCCGGCCATACCGAATTCCTGGCAGAGCTGACCCACACTGCCCAGGTCGTGATGATGCTGGCGACCCATGGCCTGCGCGTGGCGCTGGTAACCACGCACCTGCCACTGCGCGACATCGCGGACGCTATCACCCCTGAGCGCCTGGAGCGGGTTACCCGCATCCTGCACGCCGACATGCGCGACAAGTTCGGCATCGCCAACCCACGCATCCTGGTCTGCGGGCTCAACCCGCATGCCGGCGAAGGCGGCCACCTGGGCCGCGAAGAAATCGACATCATCGAACCGGCACTGGCCCGCCTGCGCACCGAAGGCATGGACCTGCGCGGCCCGCTGCCGGCCGATACCCTGTTTACCCCCAAATATCTGGAGCACTGCGACGCGGTGCTGGCGATGTACCACGACCAAGGCCTGCCTGTACTCAAGTACAAAGGTTTCGGCGCTGCAGTCAACGTTACCCTGGGCCTGCCGATCATCCGCACGTCGGTCGATCACGGCACCGCCCTGGACCTTGCCGGTACCGGCAACGTCGACACCGGCAGCCTGCGCGTCGCCCTGGAAACCGCCTACCAGATGGCCGAGAACCGACCATGAACGAGCATTATCAACACCGGGCGCGTAAGCGCTTCGGTCAGAACTTCCTGCATGACGCTGGCATCATCGACCGCATCCTGCGCGCCATCAATGCCAAAGCCGGCGAACACCTGCTGGAGATCGGCCCGGGCCAGGGCGCCCTGACCGAGGGCCTGCTGGGCAGCGGCGCACAGCTGGACGTCGTAGAGCTGGACAAAGACCTGGTGCCGATCCTGCAGCACAAGTTTGCCGGGCGCGACAACTTCCGCCTGCACCAGGGCGATGCCCTGAAGTTCGATTTCAACCAGCTGGGCGTGCCGGCACGCAGCCTCAAAGTCGTAGGTAACCTGCCCTACAACATCTCCACGCCGTTGATTTTCCACCTGCTCAGCCACGCCGGGCTGATTCGCGACATGCACTTCATGCTGCAGAAGGAAGTGGTCGAGCGTATGGCCGCAGGGCCTGGCGGCGGTGACTGGGGCCGGCTGTCGATCATGGTGCAGTACCACTGCCGGGTCGAGCACCTGTTCAACGTAGGCCCAGGTGCGTTCAACCCGCCGCCGAAGGTGGACTCGGCCATCGTACGCCTGGTACCGCATGAGGTGCTGCCGCACCCGGCCAAGGACCACCTGCTGCTGGAACGCGTCGTGCGCGAAGCCTTCAACCAGCGCCGCAAGACGCTGCGCAATACCCTCAAAGGCCTGCTCGACAGCCAGGCCATCGAGGCCGCTGGCGTTGATGGCAGCCTGCGCCCCGAGCAGCTGGACCTGGCCGCATTCGTACGCCTGGCAGACCAGCTGGCAGACC
>NZ_MOMO01000199.1:0-14725 GCF_009933855.1 Pseudomonas sp. SG-MS2
GATCTGAGGCGAGCAAAAGCAAAAAACCCCGGCATTGATGCCGGGGTTTTTTCTTGTAGCGTACCGCTGATTACGCTTGAACAACCGGGATCTTGGCGTTGGCCGCAGCTTCGCGGAACTCGGCGATCTGGTCGAAGCTCAGGTAGCGGTAAACGTCGGCAGCCATGCTGTCGATGTCTTTCGCGTACTGCATGTACTCCTCGACGGTCGGCAGCTTGCCGATGATCGATGCGACAGCAGCCAGCTCGGCCGATGCCAGGTAGACGTTGGTGGCGTCGCCCAGGCGGTTCGGGAAGTTACGGGTCGACGTGGAGACCACGGTCGAACCGGTCTGCACACGTGCCTGGTTACCCATGCACAGCGAGCAGCCTGGCATTTCCATGCGCGCACCGGCCTTGCCGTAGATGCCGTAGTAGCCTTCTTCGGTCAGCTGGTGGGCGTCCATCTTGGTGGGCGGAGCCAGCCACAGACGAGTCGGAATACCGCCCTTGACCTTCTCCAGCAGCTTGCCGGCAGCGCGGAAGTGACCAATGTTGGTCATGCACGAACCGATGAACACTTCGTCGATCTTCTCGCCCTGTACCGACGACAGCAGGCGGGCGTCGTCCGGGTCGTTCGGCGCGCAGAGCACAGGCTCCTTGACGTCGGCCAGGTCGATTTCGATGATTTCGGCGTATTCGGCATCGGCGTCAGCCGACAGCAGCTCAGGCTTGGCCAGCCAGGCTTCCATGGCCTGGGCGCGACGCTCCAGGGTGCGGGCATCGCCGTAGCCTTCGCCGATCATCCAGCGCAGCAGGGTGATGTTCGACTTCAGGTACTCGGCGATGGCCTTTTCCGGCAGTTTGATGGTGCAGCCGGCAGCGGAACGCTCTGCCGAGGCGTCGGACAGTTCGAACGCTTGCTCGACGGTCAGTTCGTCCAGGCCTTCGATTTCCAGGATGCGGCCGGAGAAGGCGTTTTTCTTGCCTTTCTTCTCGACGGTCAGCAGGCCCTGCTGGATGGCGTAGTAAGGGATGGCATGCACCAGGTCACGCAGGGTGATGCCTGGCTGCAGTTTGCCCTTGAAGCGCACCAGGATCGACTCTGGCATGTCCAGCGGCATGACGCCGGTGGCGGCAGCGAAGGCCACCAGGCCGGAACCGGCCGGGAACGAGATGCCGATCGGGAAACGGGTGTGCGAGTCACCACCGGTACCGACGGTGTCAGGCATCAGCATGCGGTTCAGCCAGCTGTGGATGATGCCGTCGCCTGGGCGCAGCGACACGCCGCCACGGGTGCGGATGAAGTCTGGCAGGGTGTGGTGGGTAGTGACGTCGATCGGCTTCGGATAGGCCGCGGTGTGGCAGAACGACTGCATCACCAGGTCAGCGGAGAAGCCCAGGCACGCCAGGTCTTTGAGCTCATCGCGGGTCATCGGGCCAGTGGTGTCCTGGGAGCCGACGGTGGTCATCTTCGGCTCGCAGTAAGCACCTGGGCGCACGCCCTGGCCTTCGGGCAGGCCGCAGGCACGGCCGACCATTTTCTGAGCCAGGGTGAAGCCCTTGCCGGAATCGGCAGGCTGCTCTGGCTTCTTGAACAGGTCGGATGCACCCAGGCCCAGCTCGGTACGGGCTTTTTCGGTCAGGCCACGGCCGACGATCAGCGGGATACGGCCGCCAGCGCGGACTTCATCCAGCAGTACTTCGGTTTTCAGCTCGAAGCTGGTGACCAGCTCGTCGCTGTCGTGACGGCGTACTTCACCTTTGTACGGGTAGACGTCGATGACGTCGCCCATGCCCAGGTTGGTGCAGTCGAATTCGATCGGCAGGGCACCGGCGTCTTCCATGGTGTTGTAGAAGATCGGGGCGATCTTGGTGCCGAAGCAGAAGCCACCGGCGCGCTTGTTCGGCACGTACGGGATGTCGTCGCCGAAGAACCACAGCACCGAGTTGGTGGCGGATTTGCGCGAAGAACCGGTACCGACCACGTCACCGACGTAGGCGACCGGGAAGCCTTTGGCCTTGACCGCTTCGATCTGCGCCAGCGGGCCGACCGAGCCCGGCTGCTGCGGCTCGATGCCGTCGCGGGCCATTTTCAGCATGGCCAAGGCGTGCAGCGGGATGTCAGGGCGCGACCAGGCGTCCGGGGCAGGGGACAGGTCGTCAGTGTTGGTTTCGCCCGGCACCTTGAACACGGTCAGGGTGTACTTGTCGGCGATGGCCGGACGCGAGGTGAACCACTCGCCGGCAGCCCAGGATTCCAGCACGGCCTTGGCGTGAGCGTTGCCCGCCTTGGCTTTTTCGGCCACGTCGTGGAAGGCATCGAACATCAGCAGGGTGTGCTTGAGCTTTTCGGCCGCGACGGCGCCCAGTTCGGCGTCATCCAGCAGCGCGACCAGCGTTTCGATGTTGTAGCCGCCCTGCATGGTGCCCAGCAGCTCGGTAGCGTGCTTGCGGTCGATCAGTGGCGAGTTGGCTTCACCCTTGGCCACGGCAGACAGGAAAGCGGCCTTGACGTAGGCAGCTTCGTCGACTCCTGGTGGAACGCGGTGGGTGATCAGGTCTACGAGGAAGGCTTCTTCGCCGGCCGGCGGGTTTTTCAGCAGCTCGACCAGGCCTGCGGTTTGTTCGGCGTTCAGCGGCTGGGGCACGATACCCAGGGCGGCACGCTCTTCGATGTGTTTGCGGTAGGCTTCAAGCACAGTTATTACCCTCATCAGTGGTCCCTAAAGGGAGTCCGGGACGCTCATCCAGCATTCTCTGCACCCATGCGCCATCACGGCTTCTTGGGCCGCCCAGCCAGGGTCGCAGAGAATCCTTACAGAAGCTGCTTTCAAAGTTTTACGCCTGCAGAACGGGGGCTGATGAGGGCTGGCGCGGGCATGCGAGGGGTGCATGGCCCGGGCCAACGCCGTTCTACCGGATCAACTGTGCTCGTGACGCTTTGAAAACAGCTTCCAACGGACATTGTTGCCTTGAAAAGGCGGGATGATTCTACGGCAAATTGTCGCAGAAGGTAAGGCGGCGAACATGACTTTAACGAGTGACCCTGGTTAGACAAAGGGCTAACATGGGCCTGTGTTCCACCGCCAAGCCGTTGTTTTTCCATGCCCAACCAGTCCATCAAGACCCCTTGCGTCGGCCTTTGCTCCACGGTGTATGGAGACACGGTGTGCCGTGGCTGCAAGCGTTTCCATCACGAAGTCATCCACTGGAACGCTTACGACGACGATCACAAGCGTGCCGTTTTGCTGCGCCTGGAACAGTTGCTGGTGCAGGTGATGATGGCCAAGCTGGAAGTGTTCGATACGAACCTGCTGCGTCAGCAGCTGCAGCAGCGCTCCATCCGCTTTGTCGAGCAGCAGTCTGAGTATTGTTGGGCGTATCAGCTGATTGCACGCGGTGCCCGCCTGATTCGCGACCTGGAAGCGTACGGGATGGCGTTGCTGCCCGAGTTTCGGGACTGGGAGCTGCCGCAGTTGCGCGATGCCATCGACCGCGAATTCTTTTTATTGTCCGAGGCGCATTACCAGCGCTATATCGCGCCGGGGTTCCTGCGTACCGAACTGAGGTAAGCCTTCTTCCTGCCCCCTGCCTTGAAAAGGCGCCACTGTGCGTTTTTTATCGAGCGTAGGGAGTTTGGATGATGGCGGAGCTTTGTTTTGAACCGCTGCTGAGTTTTACCGCGACATGCCGCTGGCAATTGCTGGATGCACCATTGCGGGCCGCCCAGATTGACGATGATGAAATCACCCGGCCGTTCTGGGTCGAATTCGATGACTGGAACGGTGACGATGGTTGGCTGATGACCAGCCTGGACTACGGCGAGGAAATGTTGCAATCGCTCCTGATTGACTCGCTATGGGGGCGCGAGGCTCGTAAGCGTGCGTTTTGTGACGCTTTCTGGTTTGGTGTCTATCGACTTGCAACAGGCTTCGTTTACGAGATCCGCCCGGCATATGAGGGCAATAATGTCGACCGTTGGCCTTCACTGGAATACTGGCTCGACGTCAGTCGGAACGGTTATCTGGGCTTTTACCCGGCGCGTTCGGATGCCGGTGTGTGCAAGGACGACCCCGCCAGTCTGGCGTTGCGAGACCCCTTCGGGACATCCGTGGTGCTACCCGCCGACCCGCCTGTCGATCTGGAGACGGCACTGTACAAGCTGACCGCCGGGCGGCGAACGCCACTGTGGCATATCCCTGGCCTGGATCCACAGGAGTTGCAAGAAGGGCAAGTGCTGTTGAACCTGAAGCTCTATAGCGCAGACGGTCGGCAAGTGAGGCGACGGGTGGAGCGGGTTGCATACCTCAACAACCGTCGAGGCGAGCGTGGCCAGTTCAGCCTGCAGGTGTCTAACCCTTGTGTGCCGCCTCACCCTCGTCCGCTCGTTGCCAAGGCTTGACCCCGTGCTCGTGTAGCGCAGCGCCAGTCAATCGCCGCTGTATTCGCAGCCGCTGGTGCAGGTTTCATGAATACGCACCTTGGACAGCTCCGGCAGCAGCGGCTTGACCTGCTCCCAGATCCACTTGGCGATGACCTCGCTGGTGGGGTTTTCCAGGCCTGGAATATCGTTGAGGTAGTTGTGGTCCAACTGCTCGTAGATCGGCTTGAAGATCGCCTTGATCTCGGAAAAGTCGCGGATCCAGCCGGTATGCGGGTCAAGCGGGCCGGTCAGATGCAGGCCGACCTTGAACGAGTGGCCATGCAGGCGGCCGCATTTGTGCCCGGCCGGGACGTTAGGCAGGCGGTGGGCCGATTCGAAGGTAAATTCCTTAAAGATTTCCACGGTCAGAACTCTGTGTGTATCGAAGATGCGCGCAGTCTACCAGCATGGTCGCTACAAGGCTTGCAGGCGTTCGTGCAGCCGCCCGGTGGCGATCAGCTCCAGCAGTTCGTCACCCAGCCGCTGGCTTTCGGCAATGGCCTGGTACCAGTAGCGTTTGCGGCTGGGTGCATCGCCCATGAAACGCTTGAAGTCGTTGCGGTCGGGCAGCTTGCCGAAGGGCAGTGCGGCCAGGTACTGCGGTGACGGCGTTACCAGCAGTACATTGCGCAGGCGTGTGGCATCGCCCTTGCGCCATGGTAGCGCTTTGTCGAACCAGCCAGGCACGACCTTGTCGGTGAAATGCGGGTAAAGCACCAGGTCGTCGCCGCGGTATGGCAGGTCGAGGTGATAGTCGAGCAAACCGCCGTCGCGGTAGGTGCCCGCACCCGCACCGGGGATGTCGCGCACGCCTTCCATGACCATCGGGATCGAGCCGGACGCGAGCAGGGCGTGGCGCAGGTTGCCCTGGCCCAGTGGCAGGTAGCGTGAGGGAAAGTCTGTGAGTTGATCCAGCGGCGGGGCGGCACGCTCATCGTGCAGGATGACCCGTTCGAAATGCCGGCCCAGGCGTGAGCGCCCCAGCAGATTGCTGGCGATCACCGAGCCCAGCCCCATCCCCAACCGGCCGCGGTGGTCGTGGGCAAGATGGCCGTGGCTCTTCACCACCAGGATGTTCAGGCGGTAGTACGGGTTTGCCAGGATCTGCCCATCGCGCCCTTGCAGCAGGTCGTCGAGCATCTGCTGGCAACTGCGGCTGATCTGGGCTGCGGTCACACCTTTGGCGAAGTCCTGTTCGGTATACAGCTCGCCGAGGCGGCGGATGCCTGCGACCGGGTCGTCAAGGCAGGCGCTGGCGAAACGCCAGGAGCCGATCGATGCGCCAATCAATGCCCGCTGGCGAGGGGCCGATGGCAGCCACTCGCCAAACAGCGCCAGGTCCAATCCCTGAATCCCCAGCGGCTTGGGCCCGCCAGCGGCGCCTGGCACCACACCGACGTCCGCTGCCTGCAGCCCGCGTTCGCGGATCTGCTGCAGGGCACGTTTGCCGGCCTTCAGGGTCAGAGCCGGGTACTTGATATGGATGGCGCTCATGGACGGCCTCGCAACTCACAGGAGGGCCATTATAGGGAGTCGCTGGTTGATGCGCTGCGCTATCATGGCGCCAGCTATTTTCAGGTTGAGTTAAGGACCGGTGGATAATCTTAACTCCGTAGACAAATTGCACACCTCGATGGAGAGAACCTGATGAAAACCCTGACTGCCTTGTTCACTGCCGCTGCGCTTGCTTTCGGTGCCAACGTCGCCCTGGCCAAGGACGTCCAGCCTGACGAAGTGGTCAAGCTGGTGAATGCCAAGACCATCAAGTCGCTGGATGAGCTCAAGGCCACTGCCGTTGCCAAGCACCCGGGCGCCACCGTCACCGATTCGGAGCTGGAAAACGAATACGGTCGCTACATCTACAAGGTCGAGATGCGTGACACCCAGAACGTCGAATGGGACGTTGACCTGGACGCCAAGACCGGTGAAGTGCTGAAGGACGAACAGGACCGCTGATGATCCACTTGACCCGGTCGGCGCGCTACCTGGCGCTCTCGCTGCTGGCCGTCTGCTCCTTGGCCGTTGCTCGCGACCTGGATCAGGATGAGGCCCTGCAGTTGCGCCAGAAAGGCGTGATTCTGCCGCTCGAGCAATTGCTCGAGACCGCCCTGGGGCGCCACCCCGGGGCGCGGTTGCTGGAGGCGGAGCTGGAAGAAGACGATGATCGCTACGAATACGAAGTCGAGCTGCTGACCACCGAAGGCGTGGTGCGCGAGATCAAACTCGATGCCAGCACGGGTGCCCTGCTCAAAGACGAGGAAGACGACTGAATGCGCCTGTTGCTTGTCGAGGACAACGTTCCCCTGGCTGACGAACTGATCGCTGGCCTGCAGCGCCAGGGCTATGCCGTGGACTGGCTGGCCGACGGCCGGGACGCGGTATACCAGGGCCAGAGCGAACCCTACGACTTGATCATTCTGGACCTCGGCCTGCCGGGGTTGCCGGGGCTGGACGTGCTGGCGCAGTGGCGTGCCGCAGGTCTGGCCACGCCGGTGCTGATCCTGACCGCGCGAGGCTCATGGGCCGAGCGCATCGAGGGGTTGAAGGCTGGCGCCGACGACTACCTGAGCAAGCCCTTCCACCCTGAAGAGCTGCAGTTGCGCATTCAGGCGCTGCTGCGCCGGGCGAAGGGCCTTGCCAACCAGCCCCGTCTTGAAGCCGCCGGGTTGCACCTGGACGAAAGCCGCCAGTGCGTGAGCCGCGAGGGGGTGGACATCCAGCTGACCGCTGCGGAGTTCCGCCTGTTGCGTTACTTCATGCTGCACCCTCAACAGATCCTCTCCAAGAGCCACCTGGCCGAGCACTTGTACGACGGTGAAACCGAGCGTGACTCCAACGTGCTCGAAGTGCACGTCAACCATTTGCGCCGCAAGCTGGGCCGCAGTGTCATCGAGACCCGCCGCGGGCAAGGCTACATCTACGCCGGGAGCACCGGGTGAAATCGATTCAGGCACGCTTGAGCCTGGGCCTTGTAGCCGTATTGGTGGTGGTCGGGGTGGTGCTTGCGCAGCTTACCTTGTGGTTGTTCGAGGCCGGTTTGCAGCGCTATCTGGAAAACGGCCTGCGCAAGGAAAGCGAGAACCTGCTGGTGGCGCTGGTGCGCGGGCCTTCGGGGTTGCAGTTGGATGAGCGGCGCATTTCCGCCGCCTATCAACGGCCGTTTTCCGGTTACTACTTCCGCATCGATTTCGACAAGGGCACCTGGCGCTCGCGCTCTTTATGGGACCTGGACATGCCGAAACCGGCCGCGCCCGGTCTCTCCGATAGCCACGAGCTGGGCCCGGAAGGCCAGCAGTTGCTTGCGCTGCGTGCCGATTACCGGCGGCTGGGCCAGGACATTTCGATCAGCGTCGCCCAGGATTACTCGCCTGTGCGCGAGGGGTTCCGGCGCCTGCAGCAGATCGGCCTGGGGATGGGTCTGGTGGCGCTGATCCTGGTGCTGGTGCTGCAGCGCATCACCGTCACCCGCTCGTTGCGCCCGCTGGAGCGGGCGCGTCAGCAGATTGCTCAATTGCAGCAAGGCCAGCGCTCGCAGCTCGATGCCCAAGTGCCCAGCGAACTGGCACCACTGGTGGGCCAGATCAATCATCTGCTCAGCCATACCGAAGACAGCCTGCGCCGTTCGCGCAACGCGTTGGGCAACCTGGGTCATGCATTGAAGACGCCATTGGCGGTGCTGCTGAGCCTGGCGTCCAGCGAGCGCCTGAATGGCTTGCCCGAAGTGCGTGCGCAACTGCGCGAGCAACTGGAGCAGATCCAGCAGCGCCTGGCACGCGAACTGAACCGGGCGCGCCTGGCCGGGGATGCGCTGCCTGGCGCTCAATTTGACTGCGATACCGAGCTTCCGGGGTTGCTCGCCACCTTGGGCATGATCCATGGCGAAGGCTTGCTGCTCGAGCGCGATGTACCGCCAGGGTTACTGCTGCCTTGGGACCGGGAGGACTTCCTGGAGCTGCTTGGCAACCTGCTGGATAACGCCTGCAAATGGGCTGACAGCGAAGTGCGCCTGGGCATAGCCCCGACCACCGAAGGCTATCAGGTGTGGGTCGACGATGACGGTCCGGGCATACCTGAAAGCCAGCGCCTGCAGGTGCTGGAGCGCGGTTCGCGGCTGGATGAGCAAGTGGATGGGCATGGCCTGGGGCTGGGAATCGTGCGGGATATCGTCGATGCCTGGGGTGGGTCTTTGGCCTTGCTCCAGAGCCCTTTGGGCGGGTTGCGGGTGAGTATCGATTTACCGCGCAAGGTGCGCTGACCCTCTCTGGCCCTGTCGCCGGCAGCAGCACTGCAAAAAAACTGCAGTACAGCCGCATTTTTTTGAATTGGCCCAAGCCCGACACTGGGCGGCACAATCCCCTGACGAAACCCTGCGGTTTCCATCTCTCCACGGACGGAGCCCCTAGGGCCCAGGCCAGTTCGGCTGGGCTTTCTTTTGATCAGAACCACAAACACGATTACTTGAATGACTGCCTCGCGTTCCGAAAGTCGTCTGCAGCGGCTGTTGCCGTCGCCCCTGAATATTCCTCCAAAACAATGGCTGCGTGCCGGCATCGGCGCGCTGCTCGGTTTGTTCCTCGCTGGCTGGTTGACCGGTATGGCCTACGGGCCTGGCATCGCCTTGCACCTGCTGGGCCCTCTTGCGGCTTCGGCAGTGCTGGTGTTCGCCGTGCATTCCGGGCCGTTGGCCCAGCCCTGGCCAGTGCTGGGCAGCTATGCGCTGGCGGGCGCAGTGGGCCTTGCCATGCGCGAGGGGTTCGGCCCCCACCTGTGGGTTGCGGCGGCTGCCTTGGGCATCTCGCTTTTGCTGATGTGCCTGTTGCGCTGCCTGCACCCGCCGGGTGGCGGTGTTGCGGTGAGCGCGGTGCTGGCCGATTCAGGGCTGACGGCGCTGGGCGACCACCTGCTGGAGCCCGTGTTGCTCAACGCGCTGATTCTGGTGACGGTGGCAGTGGTCTACAACCGTTTGACCGGCGTGCATTACCCCAAGGGTGCTGCGCCACGCAAGGACCAGCACCACACCCACGACCCGTTGCCCAGCGAGCGGGTCGGGGTCAGTGGTGCGGACCTGGATCAGGCGTTGGAAGAGTTGGGTGAGTTCGTCGACGTCACCCGCGATGAACTGGAGCGCATCATCCTGGCCACCGAGCAGCATGCCCTGCAGCGTAGCCTGGGCGGGATCAGCGCAGCTTCGGTGATGTCCCGCGATGTGCAGTTCGCCGCCCCCGACACCACCCTGGAACAGGCCTGGAAGATGCTCGCCAGTCATCACCTGAAAACCCTGCCGGTGCTGCAACAGGGCAAGCTGGTGGGTATCGTCAGCCTCAGCGATCTGCTCGGCCCGGCCATGCAGCGTGGCCGGTTCAGCTGGCGGGGGCTTTTCGCGGGCAAGGCCGTGCGTATGGAGCAGGTGATGAGCCGGCAGGTCATCAGTGTCAGCAGCCAGCACCCATTGCAACGCCTGCTGCCCCTGCTGTGCGAGCAAGGGCTGCACTGCCTGCCGGTGATCGATGGCGACCAGTTGGTCGGTGTGATCACCCAGACCGACCTGATCGCCGGCCTCAAGCGCCAGTTGCTCAGTGGCGCTGGCAGCGTTTCAGATCAGCGGGTCCCAGCGTTGTGACCAATCGCTGGCGCCGGAGGCCACCAGCCGGCGCAGCACCGCAAAGGCCTGTTGCAGGGCCTCGCTGTCGCGCTTGCGCGGGTAGACAAGGAAGGTCGGGTAGGTGAACTCCGGGGCTTGCGGCACCCGCTCGAATACCCCGCTGTCCAGATACGCCTGCACCACGCGGGTACGGAAATAGCCGCTGCCGCCTTTGTCGAGAATGAACTGCAGGGCCAGCGGCCCGAGGTTGAAGCTCAGCGCCGGTCGCGCGCAGTCGGGCAGGGCGGCGTCGTGCTGGCGGCGGAAGGCCTCGCCCCAGTCGATGTAGATGTACGGGTCGGGTTGCTCGACCCGGCGTATGCGGATCAGCTTCTCTTCCATCAACTGCTCTACCTGCAGGCCCGGGCCGTAGGTGGGCTGATAGACCAGTGCGGCGTCCAGCAGGCCCATCTCTACCTTGCGCAGCAAGGACTCACCGTCGCTGACCTCGCTGCGGATGGCGTGGCTGGGTAATGCGCAGTGCAAGGCGCTGACCCAGTCGAGCAGCATCGGGTTGCCCAGGCTCACTTCTGCCCCTACGTGCAGCACTTGCTGGCAGCCCTCGGGCAGCGGCAGGTCACGGCGCGCCGCCTCCCACGTCTGCACCAGCTGGTTGGCATAGCTGACGAAGGCTTCGCCATCACTGGTCAGGCTGGCGCCGTTGCGGCTACGCACGAACAGCTGGCAGCCCAGTTGCTGCTCGAGGCGCTGCACGCGGGCGGTGATGGCGGTCTGTGACACGAACAGGCGCTCGGCGGCGGCGACGAGGCTGCCGCACCGTACGACTTCCAGAAAGGTTCGGGCCTGCTCGATATCCATGGGCTGCTCTGTGGCGGGAAGGGTTGCCTATTCTAGAGGCTTTGCACCGTTATGGGGCGCTTTCGCCCGCGCTGCAAATCTGCATATGCGTTGTGACTTTAGTCCCATGGCGGCCGGTGCGTGGCGGTCCATACTCAAGGCTCGCCCTTCAATAACAACAAGTACCGGGTTGCCATCAACATGACCTACCAGCACAGCTACGCCCATTCCATTACCGACCCTGCTGCCTTCTGGGCCGAACAGGCCGAACATCTGGCCTGGTACCGCAAACCCACCCTTACGCTGCAGGAAAACCCGGACGGCACCCATCGCTGGTTCGCCGACGGCCGCCTGAACAGCTGCTACCTGGCCCTCGATCGGCAAATCGAGCTGGGCCGTGGCGAGCAGATGGCGTTGATCTACGACTCCCCCGTGACCGGTGTGCAGCAGGCGTTCACCTACAACCAGCTGCGTGACGAGGTGGCGCGCCTGGCCGGGTTGCTACGCCAGCTGGGGGTGGGCAAAGGCGATGGGGTGATCATCTACATGCCGATGGTGCCGCAGGCGGCCATGGCCATGCTCGCCTGCGCGCGTATCGGTGCGGTGCACTCGGTGGTGTTCGGTGGCTTTGCAGCCAACGAGCTGGCCCTGCGTATCGATGATGCGCGGCCAACGCTGCTGCTGACGGCGTCCTGCGGCCTGGAATTCGACCGGGTGATCGAGTACAAGCCGCTGGTCGACCGCGCGCTGCAACTGGCTCACCATCAGCCGCGCCACGTGCTGGTGCTGCAGCGGCCCCAGGCCAGCGCCCGGTTGCAGCCAAACCGCGACCTTGACTGGCAGCAAGCGTTGGTAAATGCCGAGCCGGTGCCTGCGGTCGAGCTGGAGTCGGCAGACCCGCTTTACATCATGTACACCTCCGGTACCACGGGCAAACCCAAGGGCATCGTCCGTGAGAACGGTGGCAACGCGGTCGCCCTCTGTTATGCCATGCGCCACATTTACGGCATGCAGGCCGGTGATGTGTGGTGGGGTATTTCCGATGTGGGCTGGGTGGTCGGCCATTCGCTGATCGTCTATGGGCCACTGATGAGCGGCTGCACCACGGTGTTCTACGAAGGCAAGCCGATCCGCACCCCGGATGCGTCGGCCTATTGGCGCGTGGTCGAGCAGTATGGGGTCAATGCCTTGTTCTGTGCACCGACCGCCATGCGGGCGATCCGCAAGGAGGACCCGGATGGCGAGCTGATCCGCCGGCATGACTTGAGTTCGCTGCGCCAGTTGTTCCTGGCCGGGGAAAAGCTCGATTCAAGCACCCACCAATGGCTTGAGCGGGTTACCGGCAAGCCGGTGCACGACCATTGGTGGCAGACCGAGACCGGCTGGCCAGTCACCGCGCCATGCGTGGGGCTGGAGGGCAGCGCGGCGCGTCCGGGTTCGAGCAACCGCGCGGTGCCGGGTTATCACGTACGTGTGCTGGATGACGATGGGCACTTGCTGGGCCCGAACCATCAGGGCGCCATCGTCATCGCTCTGCCGCTGCCGCCCGGTTGCAGCCAGACCTTGTGGGGCGATCATGAGCGCTACCTGCAGGCTTATCTGCAGACTTACCCGGGTTACTACCACACCGGTGATGGTGGCTACCTGGATGACGATGGCTTCGTCTACATCATGGGGCGAACCGATGATGTGATCAACGTCTCTGGCCATCGCCTTTCCACCGGCGAGATGGAGGACCTGGTGGCGTGCCACCCTGCGGTGGCCGAATGCGCGGTAATCGGTGTGCATGACGAGATCAAGGGCCAGGTGCCCTTGGCGCTGGTAGTGCTCAAGGACGGGGAGGGCATTACCGAGGCGCAACTGTTGGTGGACTTGGTGGGCAGGGTGCGTGAAGCGATCGGCGCGTTGGCCTGCTTCAACCGGGTGCGCTTGGTGAAACGGCTGCCCAAGACCCGCTCGGGCAAGATCCTGCGGGCGGTGCTGCGCAAAATTGCCGATGGCCAGGCGTATGTACCGCCCTCGACACTGGATGATCCGGCGGTGCTCAAAGAGATCGAAGCGGTGCTGGCGGATCTGCCCAGGGCAGGCTGACCGGTTGGCCTGGATAGCGCGTGAATGCGAGGGTTCAGCCGATGAAATCCTGCGGGCCGACCTGATGCAACTGCCCCAGCCGGCTGCGGGTGCGCATCAGGTCGGCAATGGTGCCGCCAAGGCTCTCTTCCAGCCGCCGCTGCCCGATCACCGTCACCTGGCAGTCCTGATCGTACAGCACATCCACCAGGTTGACGAAGCGCTGCTGCGCTGCCAATGAGCACTCCGAGAGGTCATCCAGCCCGTCGATGATCCAGGCATCATATTGCTGGGCAAGCTGCAGATAATCGATCACTGCTGTGGGCTGCTCGCACAGGTCGTCAAAGGCGAACATCACCAGCCTGCCGTTACTGGCGAGCGCGCGAAGGTTGCGTTTGTTCACCTCAAGCGTGAGCGGGTGCGCGGGCGGCACCTTCAGCGCAAGGCGCTGGGCCGCATCGCCCGGCCATACATAGTGGCCCTGGGTAAAGCGCTGGTGTTCGCGGTTGGCCGGCAGGCTGCGAAAGTCTGTGTCGCCGCCCACTTCAAGGACCTCCATGCGGCCATGGATCAGGCGGATCACCGGCAGGAATCGCTCGTGATACAGCGGGTTGGGCAGCAGGCCCTCGGGTGCGTAGTTCGAAGTCACCAGCACGAAGATGCCACGCGCGAACAAGGCATTGAACAGGCGGGTGAGCAGCATGGCATCACCGATGTCATGCACATGGAATTCGTCGAAACACAGCACCTTGCAGTCGCCCAGCAATGCGTCCAGCGTGGCGCCCAGGGCATCGTCAAGCAGCCTGTGACGGTGCATGCCCTGGTGCAGGCGGGCAAAAAAATCATGGAAGTGCAGGCGTTTTTTTGCCTCGATCGGCACTGCCTGGAAGAAACCGTCCAGCAGCCAGCTCTTGCCGCGGCCAACCGACCCGTACAAGTAAAGGCTGCGTGGTTCGCCTGGCAGGCGGGCAAGCTGCTCGGCCATGGCCTGGATGACCCGGCGCTGGCCCGCGCTGAGCTGATAGCCACGGCTGCGCGCCTTGTCTTCGAACCATGCGAGCAGCTCGCTCTGGCTGGAGGTGGCGGGTCGCAGGCGTTGGCCCAGTTGGCGCAGGGGGGAGGGGATCCAGGCAGACAAAAGCTAAGCTCCTTGGGCACAGGAAGGTCAGCGCGCAGCTTGCCCCAGGTCGGCCCTTTTAACCAATAGAAAAAGTGCGGGGCTTCTATCAGTTGGCCGGATAACTCAAACCTTGCGTTCCAGCTGACGCTCGATCATGTACTTGATGGCCAGCCGGCGCTCCTTGAGGTGGCGCAGGTCGTCGTCCTGAAAGTTACCTGCTGAAATCGCCTCGGCAGCCAGTACCTGGTTGTCGATGTCGACGTACTCGTCGAGCATTCGGTCAAGGGTCTTGTCCTGTTGACGGCGCTGCTGGACGATCTCGCGGGGGTAGTGCAGGTCCTGGTACAGGTCGTGGGAAACGGGCATGGCATCCTCCTTGGTCAATGCAAATGGCTTATCTGATTGGAAGGGCGCGATGCGATTGTGTTGAAGCCAAGCGGATTAAATGCGACGGATGGTCGTTTTGCGGCGTGTGAAAGGCCGGCAAAACACTAACCTGCTGTTTTAAAGCATTTTTTTTGCGCAAGGGGCTTCCCAGGTGCAAAGAATGTTGTTAAAGTGCCGCGCATTCCAAGACAACAACCCAGTTGTCACTCAGTTGGAATGGTCAGAGCAGCTAACGCTGCATCCGATACAGGGGCGTCGCCAAGCGGTAAGGCAGCAGGTTTTGATCCTGCCATGCGTTGGTTCGA
>NZ_MOMO01000200.1:0-1345 GCF_009933855.1 Pseudomonas sp. SG-MS2
CCACCGAGGTGGAGCCCTTCGAGCGCGACGGCCAGCCATGGGTGCGTTTTACGGCCCACCTGGGTTCGATCGTGCAATTGCGCCACCGCCGCTGCGAAGCCCCGCTGGTCACCATGAAGACCATCAAGAGCTCCAACGGCCATGCCCAGACCCGTTACGTGATCCGCACCTCGTTGGCGTTGGGCGATGGTGTCTGGGAGGTAGAGTTCACCCTGGCCTGCCGCAAGAACATGCGCTATCGCCTGCTGCTCGGCTCCAAGGCACTCATTCACGGCCAGCTGGTGGTCAACCCCGGGCTCAAGTACGTGCAAGACAAACCGGCCTACCCGGCCACCCTATCTCCTGTCACAGGTGCTGCATGAAGATCGCTGTGCTGTCGCGCAATCCGCGTCTGTATTCCACCCGCCGGCTGGTCGAAGCCGGCACTCAGCGTGGCCACGAAATGGTGGTGATCGATACCCTGCGGGCCTACATGAACATCGCCAGCCACAAGCCGCAGATCCATTACCGCGGCAAGCCGCTGGAGGGTTTCGATGCAGTGATTCCGCGCATCGGCGCGTCAGTGACGTTCTACGGCTGCGCGGTGCTGCGCCAGTTCGAGATGATGGGCGTTTACCCGCTCAACGAGTCGGTGGCCATCGCCCGCTCGCGTGACAAGCTGCGTTCGTTGCAGTTGTTGTCCCGGCGCGGCATCGGCCTGCCCATTACCGGGTTCGCCCACTCGCCGGACGACATCCCCGACCTGATCCAGATGGTCAATGGCGCCCCGCTGGTCATCAAGGTGCTGGAAGGCACGCAAGGGATCGGCGTGGTGCTGTGCGAGACAACCCAAGCGGCCGAGTCGGTGATCGAAGCGTTCATGGGCCTGAAACAGAACATCATGGTTCAGGAATACATCAAGGAGGCCGGCGGTGCCGATATCCGCTGCTTCGTGGTGGGCGACAAGGTGATTGCTTCGATGAAGCGCCAGGCCAAGCCAGGCGAGTTTCGCTCCAACCTGCATCGCGGCGGTGTGGCCAGCCTGATCAAGATCACGCCAGAAGAGCGGATAACCGCCATTCGTGCAGCCAAGGTGATGGGCCTGAGCGTGGCAGGGGTGGATATTCTGCGCTCCAACCACGGGCCGCTGGTGATGGAGGTGAACTCCTCACCGGGCCTGGAAGGAATCGAGGTGACAACCGGCAAGAACGTGGCCGGGATGATCATCGAGCATCTGGAGAAAAATGGCGGGCCGAATCAGACCCGGACCAAGGGCAAAGGCTGAGGTTTTGGGGCTGCCGTGCAGCCCCATCGCTTGCCGGCGATAGGGCCATCACTGACAGCGAAGGCTCAAACCGCATTACGC
>NZ_MOMO01000201.1:0-6331 GCF_009933855.1 Pseudomonas sp. SG-MS2
TCCGTGCACGCGTCGGGTGGTGGCAAAAAGTCACTATTTCGCTATTGCACGGTAGCCCACCCATCGCCATTCGCCATTAGGCGCTCGGCTTTTTTTGTAGCCAGAACGTAAACCCAATTAAAACAGTCAGTTGTTGAAATAAAAGGATCTAATGCTTTTGGATTATCACCTGATGACTAATGCTTTTTTATATTTGCAGACGGCTCCAGCTTGGCAATCCTTTGATGGCAAACAGGCGTCACTTTGACACCATTGTCGCCGGCGAGTTCGCCGCAAGGAGCTGGTCATGTTGCTGAAACAGGTCATCCTTCACTGCAAGCAATTCCTGCATCGCAAGGACGGTGCCTCGGGTATCGAGTACGCGGTCATCGCGGCGATGGTGGCGGTGGTATTGGCCGGGTTCGTTCCCGGGCTCTCCGGCAACATCAGTACCATGTTCACCGCAATCCAGACGGCCCTGAACTAGACCAATAACAGGCGATGTCTCGTCGGACCGGATCAACAGGAGCCGCACATGCAGAACTCTCCCTCGCGTCAGCAGATTCTTCTGGTCGATGACGAGGAAGAGCACCTGCTTGAGTTGGCCGAACTCCTCGACAACGAGGGGTACTACTGCCACACGGCAGGCTCGGTGAAAGCTGCCCTGCAACTGCTCACCCGTTATCCGGACGTTGCCTTGGTCATCACTGATCTACGCATGCCGGAAGAAAGCGGCATTGGTTTGATCCAGCGCCTGCGCGACCATACGGCCCGGCAGCATTTGCCGGTGATCGTCATGTCGGGGCACGCCGGTGCGCAAGACCTCAGCGACCTGCTGCGTCTGCAGGTGCTGGATTTCTTCCGCAAGCCCATCTATTACGCACGGTTGCTGGAGACACTGGACAACCTGTTCCCGCAACCACTGTTGCAGGTTGCCAAGTACTGACTCAACTGGACGAAGGTGAAAACGAAAACGCCCGGCACATGGCCGGGCGTTTTTGCTTACTGGCAAGGGTCAGGCGTCGGGATCGCTCAGTTCCAGTACGCCGCGCTTGCTGCGCAGCTTGCCGTAGAAATGATCCAGCGCATTGTTCAGCTTGCTGGCGGCTCCATCCACCGCCTGGTCCAGCGAAGCGGCGGTATGGGTCACGGAAATCGGTTGATGGCCTTTGGGGCGAGCCTCCATCTGGCAGCGTTTGTCATGCGGCCCGGGCTTGGCGCCGTTCTCGTCGCGCAGGTGCACCTCGATGCGGGTGAGGTCCTCCTCGTAACGTTCGAGCGTGGTTTGCAGCGTACTGCGGACCCACTCGTTGAGACGGATGTTGCCTTCGATATGGTTGCTGCTGTTGACCTGGATTTGCATGATTCAATCCTTATTCAGCTTGCTCGCATGGAGGCGTGCCTAGGCCCTTGAGGCCCTTGGAAATTCTTCGCCTCTTGACTCTAAGGTCAGGCAACCGAAGCCTGAATTCAAGCCCTTCGTGAAAATAAATTTTCTGTTGCAATTAACCCCGCAGAGGCTACCGGGCAGCCCTTTGACGACATAAGACCGGTTAAAAACCCAAAGTCTTTCAGACTTTGCTTATGCGAATTGAAATCATTACTATTGCAGCCCCCAGAGTTTCCCGGACCTCCGCCATGAAGCGCAATGCCGCCGGACTGCCCCTCAGCTACCGCCTGGCCGTGACCTCACGCTGCCTGGCAGCGGTGCTGGGTGGGTACCTGCTGGCGTCCATGGCCAGTGTCTGCATCACCTTGCTGGTGCCGTTGGCGCAAGTCGACGCGGCCATGACCGGCATGATGCTGTCGTTCGTTTTCTACCTGTTGGCCTTCATCTGGTGCTTTGCCTGCCGCAGCGCCTGGCATGCCTGGCTCGGCGTGTTGCTGCCGAGCCTGCTGCTGGGGCTGATCAACGGGCTGGCCTATTGGATGAAGAACCCATGAAGGGCGGTTTCCGCCAGGCGATGGCCTGGCTGCACACCTGGACCGGGCTGATTTTCGGCTGGCTGCTTTTCGCAATTTTCCTGACCGGCACACTGTCGTATTTCAAGGAAGAGATCAGCCACTGGGCACAGCCCGAAGTCCGCCGCCACGCGCTCGACCCGGTGGCCAGCCTGGGCCTGGCCCAGCGCTACCTGGAGGCCAACGCGGCGCACTCGGGCAACTGGATGATCCGCTTGCCCAGCGAGCGCGAAGCCGCGTTGAGCGTCGGCTGGCGTGACCCTGCTGGCGGGCGCCGTGGCTTTGTCAGCAAGCAACTCGACGCCCAGACCGGGCAGCCAGTAGAGGCCCGTGACAGCCGCGGCGGCGAGTTCTTCTACCGCTTCCACTTCCAGCTGCAGATGCCCCACCCCTGGGGGCGCTGGCTGGCGACCTCATGCGCGTTCATCATGTTGCTCGGCCTGGTCACCGGCATCATCACCCACAAGAAGATCTTCAAGGAGTTCTTCACCTTCCGCCCCGGCAAGGGCCAGCGCTCGTGGCTGGATGGGCACAACGCAATCGGTGTGCTGGTGTTGCCGTTCCATCTGATGATCAGTTACAGCAGCCTGGTGATCTTCATGTACATGGTGATGCCGGCCAGCATCATGGCCAGCTATGGCGGCACTACCAACGGCTACTTCAACGACCTGTTCGGCCCAGAGGAGGTGCCCAAGGTGGCCAACGTCGCTGCGCCACTGGTGCCATTGGCCGGCTTGTACGCCAAGGTTCAGGCGCAGGTCCCCGGTGCCCGCATGGGTTACATCCAGGTGCACAACCCGGGCGACCGCAACGCTCGCGTGAGCTTCGCCCAGGCTTCGGCCGACAACATCGCCTACAAGCGCAGCGCCAACTGGATGTTCGACGGCAGCACGGGCGAGCTGCTGAGCCAGGGGGCACCGGAAAGCGCTGCGATGATGACTTCGTTCAGCTTCGTCGGCCTGCACATGGGCAACTTCGCCGGGCCCTGGTTGCGCTGGCTGTACTTCGTGTTCGGGGTGGCGGGTACTGCGGTCATCGGTACGGGCCTGGTGATGTGGCTTGGCAAGCGCCAGCTCAAGCATGCCAAGCGCGAACGCATGCCCGCTGAGTTGCGCCTGGTCGAGGTGCTCAACATCGCCAGCATGAGTGGCCTGCTGCTCGCGGTGGCCGGCTTTTTCTGGGCCAACCGCTTGCTGCCTGTGGCGCTGCAAGGGCGGGCGGACTGGGAGGTGAACACGTTCTTCGTGGCCTGGCTGTTGTCGCTGGTACATGCCGTGCTGCGCCCCGGGCGCCGAGCCTGGGGCGAGCAGCTTGGGTTGGGCGCGCTGGCCTTCGCGCTGCTGCCTTTGCTCAATGCACTGGCCACCGGCCAGGGGCTGAACCACAGCGTAGCCGCCGGCGACTGGGCGATGGCGGGCCTGGACCTCACGGCATTGGGCACCGGCCTGTTTTTGGCCTGGGCCGCAGGCAAGATGCTGCGTGCTCCGAAGGCTGTGGCCAAGCGTGAGCCCCGGGTGTCAAAGGCAGCGGCTGAAACGCTCGAGGTGAACGGATGCTGAGCGTCGCCCTGATCGGTTTTGCCGGGTTCGCCGCCTTGTGCCTGGCGATGGAAAAGCACTTCAGCGACCTGCTCGGGCGCAAGCCTGCTATCGGCCAGTTGCGTGGTCTGCGCATTGCGGGCTGGTCGTTGCTGCTGGCATCGCTGTTGCTATCGCTGCACTTGCGCGGGTGGGCGCATGGCTTGGTTGAGTGGGTCGCTGTGTTGATGGCCGGGGTGACCCTGTGGGTCTTCGCCTTGCCTTACCAGCCGCGCCTGTTGCTGGGGCTGGCGGCGATCAGCCTGGTACTGGGCCCACTGCTGGTCATATCTGGCGGGTGATGCCTTGATCGAACCTGACAGCGACAGTACGCGCGCACGTTTCGTCCAGGTCTTCATGGCCCAGCGCGCACGCATGGAAGCCCTGGTCAGCCGTCGGGTAGGCTGCCGCGCCACTGCATCGGACCTGGTGCAGGAGCTGTTCTTGCGCTTCTGGCGCCGCCCCGAGGTCAAGGTCGAGGCGCTGGATACCTACCTGCTGCGCTGCGCCGGCAACCTGGCCATCGACCATCTGCGCAGCGAAGGCAGCCGCGAACGCATCGCCGAAGCTTCGCTGCAACTGGATGAGTGCTCGGCCCAGGCACCGGAGCAGGCCCTTGAGGTAGACCATGACCTGCAGCGCATCGAAGCGGCGCTGCGCGCCCTGCCCGAGCGCACCCGGCAGATCTTTTTGCTCAACCGCATACACGGCTGCAAGTACGGCGAAATCGCCAAGGCGATGCAGCTGTCCCAGAGCGCCGTGGAAAAGCATATGATGCGCGCCCTCCAAGCGTGCAAGGCCAGTGTTGCCGAACCCGCGACCCCGATGCGCAGGCCAGGGAGCGCCCGTCGATGAGCCATTCAGACTTGACCACCGCCGACCCGTCGCACGCTGCACTGCATTGGCTGGCCAGGATCAACGAGCAGCCTGAGGTAGCGCACAGTGCGGCGTTCAAGCGCTGGTTGCTGGCCGACCCCAGGCACCGTGAGGCCTATGCCCAGGCCCAGGCGCTGTGGCACAAGAGTGCGGCACCCGCGGCACGCCTGGCCGAGGAAGAACACGCAGACCTGCAACGATACCTGGATGCTATGGCCAAGGCGCCTGCCCCGCCTCGCTGGCGGCGCGCCCGCGCACTGGCCGTAGCGGCCTGCCTGGTGCTGGCCGTGGGCGTTGCCGGGGGCTGGCATCCGGGGTACTGGCTGCAGGACCTGCAGGCCGACTTCAGCAGCACAGACGCCATTCGCCAGGTGACGCTGGCTGACCAGTCGCAGGTGACGCTGGATGCGGGCAGTGCCATTGCTGTCGATTTCCAGCAGGGGCAGCGCCATGTGCGGCTGTTGCATGGTGCTGCATTCTTCAAGGTCACGCACACCGGTGACCCGTTTGTAGTAAAGGCGGCGGGGGGGCAGGTGCGGGTGCTGGGCACCGAGTTCGAAGTGCGCGAGCAGGCCGAGGGTGCACAGGTCACGGTGCGCAACGGTCGGGTGGCGGTCACGCCGGCTCAGGGGAAGGCCGCCCTTGAGCTGACGGCCAACCAGCAACTGGCCTATGCCAGAGGCCGGGCCGGTGAGACGGCGAGTGTGGACAGCGACAGAAGTCTGGCCTGGCGCCAGGGCTGGGTCAATTACTACCAGGTGCCATTGGCGCAGGTGGTCGAGGACCTGGGGCGCTATTACCCGGGGCGGATCGTGCTGCTCGACGGCGAGTTGGGGCAGCGCAAGGTCAGCGGCAGTTTCCCGGTGCGCGAGCCACTGGCGGCACTGGATTCGCTGGGCAAGGTGATGGGGTTCTCGCGGCAGACGGTTTTCGGCCGGTTGACCGTTATCCGTTAAGCGGCGGCACTGGAAAAATAATTTTCAAAAGCGGATGAGGTAACAGGACGTGACATCCGTGTAATGAGTGGAAGTGCGATTCATTCGCAGTCATCACCCTCTCACAGGTCAGCGTCCATGAAGTTCACCCACCGTTGCGTCCCTCTCTGGCTAGGTTTCTCTGCGCTTTCGGCCTTGGCTGCTGCCCCTTGTGTCCTTGCCGCCGAGCAGCTTGAACTGCACCGGTTCGCCCAGCCGAGCCAGCCCTTGCCCCAGGCGCTCAATGCTTTTAGCCGTGCCACCGGCCAGAGCGTGGTCTACACCTTGGAACTGCCTGCCGTGCAGGCACCGGCCCTGCAGGGTACGTTCAGTGCCGAACAGGCGCTGCAGCGATTGCTGGGCAACGCTGGCCTGACGTGGCGCCGGGTCGATGCCCGCACCCTGACGCTTGAACCGGTGGACACCTCCGGTGCGCTCAACCTGCAGGCCACCACGGTGACCTCGCAGATGGACACCTACAGCTACCAGCCGCCGGCCAGCGCCTCGATCATGCGTGGCCAAGGTCCGTCCCAGGACATCCCCCAAGCCATCAACGTGGTCCCTGCCCAGGTCATCCGCGACCAGGCCCCGCGCAACCTGGATGACGCCCTGGCCAATGTCAGCGGCATCACCCAGGGCAACAATTTCGGTGGCACCTCCGACACGGTGATGAAGCGCGGCTTCGGTGACAACCGCGACGGTTCGATCATGCGCGATGGCATGCCCGTCGTGCAGGGGCGCAGCCTCAATGCGAACACCGAGCGGGTCGAGGTGCTCAAGGGCCCGGCTTCGCTGCTGTATGGCATCCAGGACCCGGGCGGGGTGATCAACGTGGTCAGCAAGCGCCCGCAATTGCAGCAGTACAACGCCCTGACCGTGCGCGGCTCGACCTACGGCAGCGGCAAGAACGGCAGCGGCGGTGGGTTCGACAGCACCGGGGCACTGGGCGACAGCAACTTCGCC
>NZ_MOMO01000202.1:0-6040 GCF_009933855.1 Pseudomonas sp. SG-MS2
GATCGACCCGACCGCGCCTAGCACGGTCATTGCACTGAAGACCACGGACATCCGGGCCATGCGCCGGCAGCTCGATGAAATTGCCACTGATGTGGTGAATTATCAGTGCGACGTGGTGTTCCAGGTACCTCGCACCGAAGATGCGCCTTGGTTGAAGAGCTTGCTGGAAAAGCGGGTTCGCAAGATCGACAGCGGCTTCGCACTTGAGCAAAAACACGAGATTCAGCGCAAGTTGCCCGCTCAGGTGGTATTGGTACCGCATCAGCGTTGACACTTCTGGGGGCCCATCGCCGGCAGCCGGCGATGGGTACCAACGCAGCGTCTTACGCAGGGATCGCCTCTGCAGCCGCCTCCCGCTCCCAGACCCGATGCCCTTCCACGGCTTTGACGAAGGCATCCACTGCCTTCTGATCATCCCCAAGCAACAAGCCTTTGTCCTCCTTCAGGCCCAAGCTGCCCAGCAACGCTTTGGCCTCTTTGGCCAACACGATCGCCTTCAAATGCTTGTAACCCTCGAGCAGGAAGTGCTTGGCCACACCACTGCCGCTCAAGGCATCGATTGAAGCCTTGCCTCCCGGTACCACTATCCCGTCGAACATGATCGACGGCATACCCTCGATCGAAGCATCCACCGGCAATTGCTTGCCATCGGCGCTCTTCACCGGCGCCGAGGATGGCCCCAGCAGCATGGGCCGCGCGCTTTGTGCTTCGAGCGCCTTGACCAGCCTGTCGACGCTCGCGGCGTCCACGCCATCGGCGACCACAACGGCAATCTTGCGTCCCTTGATGCCCACATCTCCAGGGTGGTTCATCTGGCTCAAAGCCTTGGACTGCGCAAGCTTGCTACCTTTGACCTGAACCGTGCCCTGCTTGGGCGCCGGCAAGCCGAGGTTGGCCGCCACTGCCGCTGCCAGCTTCAGGTCGATATTGGCCAGGATCTCATTGACCTCACGCGCGCGGATTGCTTCGCGCTCCACCTTGCCCAATTCAAAGCTGTAGGCCTTGATGATGTGCTGCTGCTCGGTCGGGCTCATGCTCTGGAAGAACAGCCGCGCCTGCGAGAAATGATCGCCGAACGACTCGCTGCGCTGGCGGATCTTGTGTGCCTCGATGCGCTCCTGATAGCTCTCGAAGCCACCATCCTGCGCCGCCGGCGGCGTTTCCCGCGGCCAGCCGCCATCGATCGAGTTGGGCTCGTAGGAAGCACGGCCCTTGTCGATGGTCATGCGGTGCATGGCGTCGCGCTGGCTGCTGTGGTTCGGCGCTACCGGCCGGTTGATCGGGATCTCGTGGAAGTTCGGGCCGCCAAGGCGGCTGATCTGTGTGTCGGTATAGGAGAACAGCCGGCCCTGTAGCAGCGGGTCGTTGCTGAAGTCGATGCCCGGCACGATATGGCCAGGGCAGAAAGCGACCTGCTCGGTCTCGGCGAAGAAGTTGTCCGGGTTGCGGTTGAGCACCATCTTGCCGAGCGGCGTCACTGGTACCAGTTCCTCGGGGATCAGTTTGGTCGGGTCGAGCAGGTCGAAATCAAACTTGTGCTCATCGGCCTCTGGGACGATCTGCACGCCCAGTTCCCACTCGGGGTAATCACCCGTCTCGATCGCATCCCACAGATCGCGGCGATGGTAGTCGGTGTCCTTGCCTGCCAGCTTCTGGGCTTCGTCCCACAGTACCGAATGCACACCCTGGCGTGGCTTCCAGTGGAACTTGACGAAGCTGGCCACGCCTTGGGCATTGATCAGGCGGAAAGTATGCACGCCAAAGCCTTCCATCATCCGCAGGCTCCGCGGGATGGCACGGTCGGACATGGCCCAGATGACCATGTGCGCCGACTCAGGCACCAGCGAGACAAAATCCCAGAACGTGTCGTGGGCTGAACCGCCCGTGGGCATTTCATTGTGCGGCTCAGGTTTGACCGCATGCACGAAGTCGGGAAACTTGATGGCATCCTGAATGAAAAATACCGGCATGTTGTTGCCAACGAGGTCAAAATTGCCCTCATCGGTGTAGAACTTCACAGCAAAGCCACGCACGTCGCGCACCGTGTCACCCGACCCGCGCGGGCCTTGCACGGTGGAGAAGCGCACGAAGACCGGGGTTATCTTTTCGGGGTCCTGGAGGAAACCGGCCTTGGTCAGTTCGCTATGGTTGCCGTAGCTCTGGAAGTAGCCGTGGGCACCGGTACCTCGGGCGTGGACGATACGCTCGGGAATGCGCTCGTGGTCGAAGTGGGTGATCTTCTCGCGCATGATGAAGTCTTCAAGCAGCGATGGCCCACGAGCACCAGCCTTCAGGCTGTTCTGGTTGTCGGCTACCTTCACACCCTGGTTGGTACGCAAGGCCTGGCCAGTGGCATCGCTGCGAAACGCCTCCAGGCTCTGCAGCTTGGCGTTGGTGTTGGCGCGGTCGGGGGTCTGCGTGCCGGCGGCCTCACTGTGCTTGGGCGCGTCCGTTTTCTTGCTGGTCATGGTCGGCTCTCCTCATCAGTCTTCAGGCTTGCCCTCTGCGGGCTCGTTCCAGTAGTGACTAGAGGGCTTTGGCGAGCGTTCAATCGGGATTACCAGTTGTCGCGTTATGCCTGATGGATTGGTCCATTACGAAATAAATGCTAAGAACAACTATTGGAAAAGGCTAAAATGCGCCACCCCAGCCAACCGCTGACCCAAATTCCATGCGCCCCACAAGGTTCGCTACGTGATCGAGTTCCAACATGTACACAAGACCTACCGCGTCGCCGGTAGGGAAATCCCCGCTCTGAACCCAACCAGCCTGACCATCGAAGACGGCCAGGTGTTCGGCCTGATCGGCCATTCCGGCGCAGGCAAAAGCACCATGCTGCGCCTGATCAACCGGCTGGAAGAGCCCTCTGGCGGGAAGATCATCGTCGACGGCGAAGACGTTACCGCCTTCAACGCCAACCAGCTGCGCGGCTTCCGCCAGCAAGTCGGGATGATCTTCCAGCACTTCAACCTGCTGGCCTCCAAGACCGTCGCCGACAATGTCGCCCTGCCGCTGACGCTGGCGGGCGGGCTGTCGCGGGCCGAAATCGACAAGCGCGTCACCGGGCTGCTGGCCCGCGTGGGCCTGTCGGACCACGCCAAAAAGTACCCGGCGCAGCTCTCTGGCGGCCAGAAGCAGCGCGTCGGCATCGCCCGCGCCCTGTCGACCAACCCGAAGATCCTGCTGTGCGACGAAGCCACCAGCGCCCTGGACCCGCAAACCACCGCATCGGTGCTGCAGTTGCTGGCCGAGATCAACCGTGAGCTGAAGCTGACCATCGTGCTGATCACCCACGAGATGGACGTGATCCGCCGTGTCTGCGACCGCGTCGCGGTGATGGACGCCGGCCATATCGTCGAGCAAGGCTCGGTGGCCGACGTGTTCCTGCACCCGCAGCACCCCACCACCAAGCGCTTTGTCCAGGAAGACGAGCAGGTCGATGAAGGCGAGCAGCGCGACGACTTTGCCCACGTGCCAGGCCGCATCGTGCGCCTGACCTTCCAGGGCGACGCCACCTACGCGCCGCTGCTGGGCACCGTGGCCCGCGAAACCGGTGTCGACTACAGCATCCTCGCCGGGCGTATCGACCGCATCAAGGATGTGCCCTATGGGCAGCTGACCCTGGCCGTCACCGGCGGCGACATGGAAGCGGCGTTCGACCGCTTCACGGCAGCTGACGTACATATGGAGGTACTGCGTTGATGGACGCCCTGAATTTCTTCGCCAATGTCGACTGGGCCGAAATCTGGCTGGCCACCATCGACACCATGATCATGCTGTTCGGCTCGCTGTTCTTCACCGTGCTGCTGGGCCTGCCATTGGGCGTGCTGCTGTTCCTCTGCGGGCCGAAGCAGATGTTCGAACAGCGGGGCGTGTATGCGCTGCTGTCGCTGGTGGTCAACATCCTGCGCTCGTTGCCGTTCATCATCCTGCTGATCGTGATGATCCCGATCACTGTGCTGATCACCGGTACCTCGCTGGGCGTTGCCGGCGCCATCCCGCCGCTGGTGGTGGGTGCCACGCCGTTCTTCGCCCGCCTGGTGGAAACTGCCCTGCGTGAAGTGGACCGCGGCATCATCGAGGCCACCCAGTCGATGGGCGCCACCACCCGCCAGATCATCACCAGTGCGCTGTTGCCGGAGGCCCGCCCGGGCATCTTCGCGGCCATTACCGTCACCGCCATCACCTTGGTCTCGTACACCGCCATGGCCGGCGTTGTCGGCGCTGGCGGCCTGGGCGACCTGGCCATCCGCTTCGGCTACCAGCGTTTCCAGACCGATGTAATGGTGGTCACCGTGGTACTGCTGCTGGTTCTGGTTCAAGTACTGCAGAGCGTGGGCGACAAACTGGTCGTGCATTTTTCCCGTAAGTAACCCCAATGGGGTCGGCCCGGCCGACCCGTTCGGGGGCCGTCGCGGCCCTCACAAGGAGTGATTCATGAAGAAGCTGCTTGCTGTCGCTGCCGCTGTCGCGGCGTTCTCGGCCCACGCCGGTGACCTGACTGTCGCCGCCACCCCGGTGCCGCACGCCGAAATTCTCAACTTCGTCAAACCGCAGCTGGAAAAAGAGGGTGTAAACCTGAAGGTGAAAGAGTTCACCGACTATATCCAGCCGAACGTACAAGTCGCAGAGAAGCGCCTGGATGCCAACTTCTTCCAGCACCAGCCGTACCTGGATGAGTTCAACAAGGCCAAGGGCACCAACCTGGTCAGCGTTGCCGGCGTGCACATCGAGCCGCTGGGCGTCTACTCGGCCAAGATCAAGAAGCTCGACGAACTGCCTTCCGGTGCCACCGTGGTCATCCCCAACGACGCCACCAACGGCGGCCGTGCCTTGCTGCTGCTGGACAAGGCCGGCGTGATCAAGCTCAAGGACAACAGCAATATCCTGTCGACCGTGAAGGACGTTGTCGCGAACCCGAAGAACGTGAAATTCCGTGAGCTCGAAGCGGCCACCATCCCGCGTGTACTGACCCAGGTCGATGCTGCCCTGATCAACACCAACTACGCGCTGGAAGCCAAACTGAACCCGGAAAAAGACGCGCTGGCCATTGAAGGCAGCGACTCACCGTACGTGAACATCCTTGTTGCCCGCCCGGACAACAAGGACTCGCAAGACATGAAGAAACTGGCGGCTGCGCTGCATTCGCCTGAGGTGAAGCAGTTCATCACCGAGAAGTACAAAGGCGCTGTAGTGCCGGCGTTCTGATCAGAAATCCTGGGGCCGCTTTGCGGCCCCAGGATTTCATCGGCATGCAAAAACCGTCGGCCTGCTTTGCAGGCCTTTGGCGACACCAGGCCCCTCCTACCTCCAGGCCTTGCGCAAGCGCATCAACGCCTCAGCAATCTCTCCCTCTGGCACTGCCGCAAACCCAAGCACCAACCCCGCGCGTTTATCCACAGGCACCTCGCTGTCCTCAAGCCAGTAACTGCTGAGCGGATTCACTTCCACTCCCACCGACTCGGCCTTGGCCACCAGTTCCTGCTCGCGTGTAAAGTTATCCACATCGACTTTCACATGCAGCCCCGCTGCCACATCCGGCATCCCCGCAAGCCCTGGCACGCCCACAGGCCACCCTGCCTTCAGCACATTGCGCCGGCTCAACGCCGCACGGCGCATGCGGCGTATATGCCGCTGAAAGTGCCCCTGGGCCATGAACTCGGCCATCACGCACTGGGTTCCCACCTCGGAATGCCGCACTGCCAGCGCCCTGCCCTGGCTGAAAGCCTGCACCAACCGCGCCGGCAATACCAAATAGCCAAGGCGCAGCGCTGGGAAAGCGATCTTGCCAAAGGTACCGACGTACAGCACCCGCCCTTGCCGGTCCAAAGCCGCCAACGGCGCCAGCGGTGCTCCGTTGTAACGGTACTCGCCGTCATAGTCATCTTCGATGATCCAGCCATCCTGGCGCTCGGCCCAGGCCAGCAACGCCAAGCGCCGGGCCAGGCTCATGGTCACCCCCGTCGGGTACTGGTGCGCCGGGGTGACGTAAACCAAGCGACAGTCGCCAGCGAGGGCAAGCCTGGCGCAGTCGAGGCCC
>NZ_MOMO01000203.1:0-19187 GCF_009933855.1 Pseudomonas sp. SG-MS2
CCAGTGTCTCGGTGAGGTGCCGCTGGCAATCGACAATGGGCAGCGCGCACACCCGCGCATCGGCGCCGAACTCAGCGGCCGACACCACCCCCACGCCAATCCCCACCACCACCGCCTCGCGCGCGGCCTCGCGGCCTTCGACCTGGATTGCCGCGCGTATTCGCAACCCGGCGCGTTGCATTTCTTCCTCCAGTGTCTGCCGGGTCACCGAGCCAGGCTCGCGCAGCACCAGCGGCGTGTCGTCCAGGTCCGCCAGGCTGATCGAGCCACGGCTGGCCCAGGGGTGGTTGTGCGAGACGAACGCCACCATCGGGTCGCGGCGCAGCGGCATGCAGTGCAGTCGCTCATCGTCGACATCGCGCCCTAACAGTGCCAGGTCAGCCTGATAGCTGAACAGCCGGGCCAGGGATTCATCGGTGTTGCCGGTCTCGACCTTGACCTGGATGCCCGGGTAGCGCTGGCAGAAGCGTGCGATCTGCGGCAGCACATGCACCGGCGCATCCACCGCCAGCACCAGGCTGCCGGTGTGCAGGGCGCGGGAGTCCTGCAGCAGTTCGTGGGCTTCGGCCTCACAGGCGAACAGGCGCTTGCTGATGCCCAGCAGGCGTTCGCCCAGGTCAGTCAACTGCACCGAACGCTTGTTGCGGTGGAACAGCAGCACCCCGAAGCGCTCTTCGAGCTTGCGCACCTGGTCGGACACGGCCGGCTGGGTCAAAAACAGCTTTTCTGCCGCCCGGGTGAAGCTGCCGTGCACGGCCACTGCGTGGAAAGCCCTGAGTTGAGCGTGGGACACCGACATGTGAACTCCAGTAACAAGCTGAGCTTATGTGTGAAATACGATAAATCGATTTTATTTATCAGTCACCACCTGTTTCCATACTGACCAACCCAGCGCTGCCACAAGCGGCCGCCGGGCATGGCGCGCACCCCTGCGCCATCTGACCAGATGACGAGCCACGTCATGCAGTGCGCAACACAAAAACAAGACAGGCGTTTATTCACATTCTGCCGGCACACTTGAGCAAGAGGTCAGACGCACATGAATCACTCCCTAGCCGCGTTGAAACGCTGGCGCATCCAGATTTTCGCTATCACCTGGCTGGCCTACGCCGCCTTCTACTTCACCCGCAAGGCCTTCTCGGTGGCCAAGCTCGGCATTGGTGAAGACCCGACATTCATGCTCGACAAGGCCTCCATGGCCAACCTCGACGCCATCTACCTGGCCGCCTATGCCGTGGGCCAGTTCACCTGGGGCATGCTTGCCGACCGCTTCGGCCCGCGCGTGGTGGTGCTCGGTGGCCTGCTGATCTCGGCGGCGGCAGCTGTGGTGATGGGCAGCTACGCGACCTTCCCGATCTTCGCCACCTGCATGCTGATCCAGGGCCTGGCGCAGTCCACCGGCTGGGCCGGGCTGTGCAAGAACATCGGCAGCTTCTTCCCCGCCGTGCAGCGCGGCCGGGTACTGGGGTTGTGGAGCTCGTGCTATGCATTCGGCGGCCTGGTCGCCTCGCCGTTCGCCGGCTGGTGGGCCTATACCCTGATCGGCACCTGGCAGGCGGCATTCTTCTCCACTGCCGCGGTGGTGGCGGCGGTAGCGGTGCTGTTCTTCTTCCTGCAGCGCAACAAACCCGAGGATGTGGGCTTGCCGGCGGTCGAGCCCGAGCCGCAGAGCATGGCCCCGGCCGGCAGCCTGTGCAGTGTGTGGGCGCCGCTGCGCGAGATCCTGCGCAACCGCACGGTACTGACCCTGGGCCTGGCGTACTTTCTTCTAAAACCGGCGCGCTACGCGATCTTGCTATGGGGGCCGGTGATCGTCTTCGAGCAGATGCCCTCGGTCGGCAAGGTGGGTGCTGCGATCATCCCCACGGCCTTTGAACTGGCCGGGCTGCTGGGCCCGATCATCATCGGCCTGGCCTCGGACAAGCTGTTTGGCGCCCGGCGCATGCCGGCCTGTGTGATCAGCCTGGTGCTGCTGACCGTGGCCCTGGCGGCGTTCATGGCAGCCATGCACAGCGGCAGCATCGCCATGGTGGTTGGCCTGCTGTTCTTCATGGGCCTGACCCTGTACGGGCCAGACTCGATGATCAGCGGCGCGGCGGCCATCGACTTCGGCACCGCCAAGGCCGGTGCCACGGCAGCCGGTTTCGTCAATGGCTGCGGTTCGGTGGGCGCGGTGCTCGGCGGCCTGTTGCCCGGTTACTTCGACAGCGTCACGGTGTTCATCGTGTTCGCTGGCTGCGCACTGTTCTCGGCCCTGGTGCTGCTGCCGCACTGGAACAGCCGCCCGGCCAGCGCAGCCCAGGCCAATGATGTGGCGCCCAACACCAGCATGGCGATCAAGCCACTGCGTACCTAAAGGAAAGCGAGCGAATGAGACCCTTCTGGCTGCAACAGGCCCTGGATTGTGAACAGGACGCGGTATGCCCGCCACTGCAAGGCGATGCCCGCTGCGACGTGTGCATCGTCGGCGGCGGCTACACGGGCCTCTGGACCGCGCTGATGCTCAAGGAGGCGGTGCCGGCGCTGGACGTGCTGCTGATCGAAGCTGACATCTGCGGTGCGGGCGCCAGTGGGCGCAACGGTGGTTGCGCGTTGTCCTGGTCGGCCAAGTACTTCACCCTCGAGCGTCTGTTCGGGGTGGCCGAAGCGGTGCGCCTGGTAAGCGAGTCAGAGCGCAGCATCGGTGCCATTGGCACGTTTTGCGCGGCCAATGGCATCGATTGCGACTACCGCCTGGACGGCACACTGTACACCGCCACCAACCAGGCCCAGGTGGGTGCAACCGATGCGGTGATCGCTGCACTGGAGCACAAGGGGATCAATTCATTCGAGCGTTTGCCGCTGGATGAGGTGCAGCGCCTGGCCGGCTCGGCGCGGCACCTGGAGGGCTGGTTTTCGCCGGCCGCCGCCACCGTCCAGCCTGGCCGGTTGGTACGCGGCCTGCGGCGTGTGGCGTTGCAGCGCGGCGTGCGCATTCATGAAGGCACGGCCATGACCGGCCTGGAGCATGGCACCCCGGCGCTGGTGCGCACGGCCCACGGCACGGTGCGTGCCGACCGCGTGGTGCTCGGCCTCAATGCCTGGATGGCGCGTGCCTTCCCGCAGTTCGAGCGCAGCGTGGCGATCGTCTCCAGTGACATGGTGATCACCGAACCGTGCCCCGAGCTGCTGCACGAGATCGGCCTGAACAACGGCATCAGCGTGCTGGACTCACGGATCTTCGTGCATTACTACCACAACACCTCCGATGGTCGCCTGATGCTCGGCAAGGGTGGCAACACCTTCGCCTATGGCGGGCGCATGCTGCCGGTGTTCGATCAACCCTCGCCATACCGGCCGCTGCTGCGTGAGAGCCTGGCCGATTTCTTCCCTGCCTTGGCCCAGGTGCCCCTGGCGGCCAGCTGGAACGGCCCCTCCGACCGCTCGGTGACCGGGCTGCCGTTCTTCGGGCGGTTGGACGGGCAAGGCAACGTGTTCTATGGCTTCGGCTACTCTGGCAGCGGGGTAGGGCCGTGCCACATGGGCGGGCAGATCCTCTCGTCGCTGGCGCTGGGGCTGGACAACCCGTGGACCCGCTCGCCACTGGTCAAGGGCCCGTTGGGGCTGTTCCCGCCGGAGCCGATCCGTTACCTGGGGTCGCTGATGGTGCGCAATGCAATCCGGCGCAAGGAGCGCGCCGAAGACCGGGGGCTGCGGCCACGCCACCTGGACGTGCGGCTGGCCCGGTTCGCAGCGGCGGCGGGCAAGGCCGACAAAGCGTGAGATTTCTTGTCGAACACTGGCCCGAGGGCGTATAAACTGCTCCCACTTTTTGGCCGGTCGCTTCCTGAACCGGCCGCTGAAACAAGAGAGTCGACATGGGCGCACAGTGGAAAGCCAAGCATAGAGAAACAGCTGCCAATGCCAAGGGCAAGATCATGGGCAAGCTGTCCAAGGAAATCCAGATCGCAGCCAGGTCGGGCGCCGACCCCGACATGAACCCACGCCTGCGCCTGGCCATCGTGCAAGCCAAGAAGGCTTCCATGACCCGCGAGACCCTGGACCGGGCAATCCGCAAGGGCGCGGGCCTGGACGGTGATGCCGTGCAGTACCAGGCGGTGACGTACGAAGGTTTCGCGCCGCACCAGGTGCCGCTGATCGTCGAGTGCCTGACCGACAACGTCAACCGCACCGTCGCGCAGATTCGCGTGCTGTTCCGCAAGGGCCAGCTGGGTGCCAGCGGTTCAGTGGCCTGGGACTTCAACCATGTGGGCCTGATCGAAGCCATGCCCGACGGCGATGCCGACCCGGAAATGGCCGCCATCGAAGCCGGTGCCCAGGACTTTGAAGAAGGTGAAGAAGAGGGCTCGACCCTGTTCATCACGGACACCACCGACCTGGATGCGGTGCAGAAAGCCCTGCCCGAGCATGGTTTCACCGTCTCTTCGGCCAAGATCGGCTACACCCCGAAGAACCCGGTGAGCGCTGCCAGCCTCAGTGCCGAGGCACTGGCTGAAGTCGAGGCGTTCCTCGAGGCGATCGACGAGAACGACGACGTACAGAACGTCTACGTTGGCCTGACCGAGTAAAAGACGGGGCCGCTTTGCGGCCCAATCGCCGGCAAGCCGGCTCCCACAGGTACAGTGCAAAGCTCAGGTTCTGCGCGGTACTTGTGTGGGCCGGCTTGCCGGCGAATGGGCCTGTGTTCAGCCTGGGGAAGCCTGCATGAACCCAACCTTCGCCTCCCTCAGCCTCGCCCACCTGCGTACCCTCGACTGCCTCCTGCAGCTGAAAAACCTCAGCCACGCCGCCGAGCGCCTGGGCGTCAGCCAGTCGGCGTTGAGCCGCCAGCTGGCCCATCTGCGCGAAGCCTTCGACGACCCATTGCTGGTGCGCCAGGGCCGTGGCTACGTGCTCAGCGAGTACGCCCAAGCCCTGGTCGAGCCGCTGCGCCAGGTGCTTGAAGAGCTTCAGGCCCTGCGCCAGCCGGCCGCGTTCGATCCGGCCCGTTGCGAGCGGCGCTTCTGCCTGGCCGCGTCCGACTATGTTGCAGAGCACATGCTGCCGCTGCTGGTGGCGGCGTTGGAGCAGGAAGCACCGGGCGTAAGCATCGACTACCGCACCTGGCAGGCCGGGCAATACGCTTTGCTCGCCAGCGGCGAGATCGACCTTGCGACCACGCTGTTCGACGAATCGCCGGCCAACCTGCACGGTCGCCTGCTTGGCGAGGACCGTGCGGTGTGCCTGATGCGCCGGGACCATCCGCTGGCGGCCTGCGAAGTGCTGAGCCAGGACGACTACCTGGCCTTCAAGCACGTGCGCATCTCCGGCGGTGGCGACAAGGACAGCTTCATCGACCGCCACCTGCGCACCCAGGGGCTGCAGCGGCGCATCAGCCTGGAAGTGCCGTTCTTCTCGGCCACCGTGCAGGTCATTGGCAACAGCCAGGCGCTGGCGACGGTGCCCGAGCATATTGCCTGCCAACTGTGCCGGCTGCATGGCCTGGCCTGGCGGCCGCTGGGGTTTGTGGAGCATACCCAGCGCTACTGGGTGGTGTGGCACCAGCGCCTGCAGGCGTCGGCCGAGCACCGCTGGTTGCGCAACCGGGTGTTCGAGCTGTGGCGCCAGTCACAGTTCGGCGTGCAGGGTGGGCATGCGGCTTTGCCATAGCAGGTATGCGCCAAGCGGGGTTATTGGCGTGGCGGCAGGCGCCTAGACTGGGGCCCTTGTGCTGTTGGTGATGCCCCCATCGCCGGCAAGCCGGCTGCCACAGGTGCCCAGAGCCTTCAAGCCCAGTGCAGTACCTGTGGAAGCCGGCTTGCCGGCGATGGGGCCGGGCCTGACAGCGGACAACCCACAGGAGACCGCGCGTGACCCCAGAACAATTCCGCCAGTACGGCCACCAATTGATCGACCTGATCGCCGATTACCGCCAGAGCGTCGGTGACCGCCCGGTGATGGCCCAGGTCGAGCCCGGCTACCTTAAAGCTGCCTTGCCTGCCGGCGCCCCGCAACAGGGCGAGCCGTTCGAAGCGATCCTCGATGACGTCAACACGCTGGTGATGCCAGGCCTGTCGCATTGGCAACACCCCGATTTCTATGGCTACTTCCCGTCCAACGGCACCTTGTCCTCGGTGCTCGGCGATTTTCTCAGCACGGGCCTGGGTGTGCTGGGCCTGTCATGGCAATCGAGCCCGGCGCTGAGCGAGCTGGAGGAGACCACTCTGGACTGGGTACGCCAGTTGCTGGGCCTGTCGGGGCAGTGGAGCGGCGTGATTCAGGACACAGCGTCTACCAGCACCTTGGTCGCGCTGATCTGTGCCCGTGAACGTGCCACCGACTACGCCCTGGTGCGTGGCGGCCTGCAAGCCGAAGCCAAACCGCTGATCGTGTATGTCAGCGCCCACGCCCACAGTTCGGTGGACAAGGCCGCGCTGCTGGCCGGTTTCGGCCGCACCAACATCCGCCTGATCGCCACCGACGAGCAGTTCGCCATGCGCCCCGATGCCTTGTTGGCGGCCATCGAACAGGACCTGGCCGAAGGCAATCAGCCCTGCGCAGTGGTCGCTACCACCGGCACGACCACCACTACGGCGCTGGACCCCTTGCGCCAGATTGGCGAAATCGCCCAGGCCCAGGGGCTGTGGCTGCACGTCGATTCAGCCATGGCCGGCTCAGCGATGATCCTGCCCGAATGCCGCTGGATGTGGGACGGCATCGAGCTGGCCGACTCTGTGGTAGTCAACGCGCACAAATGGTTGGGGGTGGCGTTCGACTGTTCGATCTACTACGTGCGAGACCCGCAGCACCTGATCCGGGTGATGAGCACCAACCCCAGCTACCTACAGTCGGCGGTCGATGGTGAGGTGAAGAACCTGCGTGACTGGGGCATCCCGCTGGGGCGTCGCTTCCGCGCGCTGAAGCTGTGGTTCATGTTGCGCAGCGAGGGGGTCGAGGCGTTGCAGCAGCGCTTGCGGCGCGACCTGGACAATGCCCGTTGGCTGGCCGAACAGGTTGAGGCGGCAGGGGAGTGGGCGTTGTTGGCGCCGGTACAGTTGCAGACCTTGTGCATTGTGCATCGGCCTGGTGGGCTGGAAGGGGAGGCGCTGGATGCGCATACCAAGGCATGGGCTGAGCGGCTCAATGCCTCCGGTGAGGCTTATGTCACGCCGGCGACTTTGAACGGGCGCTGGATGGTGCGGGTTTCGGTGGGGGCGCTGCCCACTGAGCGCGAGCATGTCGAGCGGTTGTGGCAACGCTTGCAGGCAGTGGTCAACGGCTGAAATGCTTGGGGCCGCAGTGCGGCCCCTTGCGTCTGTCAGTGGCTCACTGTCTGAAGGCTACCCTTGCGGCTGGCCTCATAGGCTTCCTTGTCCATCGGCTTGGCCTGCGGGTTGCCCAGGTCTTCCATCGCCAGGCGATGGGTTTCCGGCGCGACATACGCTGCCAGGGCACATACGCAGGTGATGAAGAACGCCAGGCCGCCAACCACCAGCGGAATGTTATCCGAGCCTGGTGGCGCTACCAGGGCGAACAACGCCGGCAGCATCGCAGTCAGCATGGTGCCGATGTTCTGGGCAATGGCCATGGCCGACACGCGGTAGCGGGTGTTGAACAGCTCAGGGAAGAAGCTTGGGAACACCGCGTTGTAGCCTTGGTAAACCATGCCCCACATCAGGATCGAGGTAGCGAAGGCCAGCGGCACGTTCTGGATGCTGATTGCATACAGGTAAACGAAGGCCAGCAGGCCCGAGCCCAGGCAACCGGCGATCATGGTCGGGCGACGGCCGATCTTGTCGGAAAGATTGCCCACGAACGGGATAACCAGCACTGCAACGATGTTGCCCACCACTGGGATCCACAGGTACACGCTCTTGTCGAAGCCGATGCCGTAGGCCGGCTGTACCGCGTAGGCCGCGCCGAAGATGGTGGCAACTACCGGGATCACGTTCATCAAGGCCATGAACATCACCAGCACCATGTGCTTCCAGCTGTGGCGGAAGGCCTCGCTGATTGGCGACTTGGCAACTTTGTCCTGTTTCTCTTCTTTGACGAAGGCCGGGGTTTCGTGCACTTCCTTACGGATGATGAAGCCTGCGATCAGCACGATGGCGCTCATCAGGAACGGAATGCGCCAGCCCCAGTCGTTGAACGCCTCGCTGGGCATGAAGTAGGCCAGTGGCAGGAACACCGCCGCCGCCATTACCTGGCCGGCCTGGACGCCCTGCAAGGTAAAGCTGGCGAAGTAGCCGCGCCGCCCGAACGGTGCGTGCTCCATGATCATCGAACTGGCCCCGGAGATTTCACCGGCCACGGCAAAGCCCTGGACCAGGCGCAGCAGCACCAGCAAGGCCGGGGCGAGCATGCCGATATCGTGGTAGGTAGGCAGCAGGCCCACGGCCATGGTCGAAATGCCCATCAGGAACATGCACAGCAGCAGCACGTTCTTGCGCCCGCGGGTATCACCCCAGTGGCCGAGCACGAAGGCGCCGACCGGACGGGCCAGGTAACCCACGCCGTAGGTGGCCAGCGAGGCGATGATCGCCATCTTGGGGTCGGTGTTGGGGAAGAAGATCTGCGGGAAGATCAGTGCCGCAGCCTGGGCATAGATGAAAAAGTCGTAGTACTCGAGTGCCGAGCCTATCCATCCGCTGGCGGTCGCTTTCTTGGCTTGAGAGCTGGAGTTAGCCATCGTTGTCTCCGTTGTTTTTGTTGGTCGCCGCACAGCCGGTGCCGTCAGGCGGCAAGCCAGTGGGTGTGCGATCGCTATCGGGAGTATGTGGGTGCTTAAAGGGCCGACGATCGCGAGCCAAGTCTGTTTGAAGACAACGATCGAGCAGGTGCGGGTTGCAAGGCGAGGGATGTTTGCATAGGTCTGTACCCGTTTTATTGAACTTATTATGTCGTGGCGCTGGGCTTGTGAGCGCAGGTTGTGCCGAACGGCCACTGGGCAGAAAGTGGTGGTCGGTGTGCCTGCGTCTGGTCTCATGGTTGCGCAGGGGTGGCAGTGAATCAATTCGCCAAAACGGGTTTTGTGCGGTAATCGAACGCAAAACTAACCGTTCCGTACAAAGTGATTGCTGCCATGACTTTACCTGCGAATAATTCATCATGCCAAGAAGTCTGATGGTGTGTTGCTTAGCCCCAGCTTCCAGCCCAGTAGCCCCATAACAAGGAATTCCACCATGCAGCGTTCGATAGCCACCGTGTCCTTGAGCGGCACACTGCCGGAAAAGCTCGAAGCCATCGCCGCCGCCGGGTTCGACGGCGTCGAGATCTTCGAAAATGATCTTCTCTATTATGCCGGCAGCCCGCGCGAGGTGCGGCAGATGTGCGCCGACCTCGGCATCGCCATCACCCTGTTCCAGCCGTTCCGCGATTTTGAAGGCTGCCGCCGCGACCGCCTGCAGAAGAACATCGACCGCGCCGAGCGCAAGTTCGACCTGATGCAAGAGCTGGGCACCGACCTGGTGCTGGTGTGCAGCAACGTGCAGGCCGACGCCCTGGGCGAAGAACAACTGCTGGTGGACGACCTGCGCCTGCTCGCCGAGCACGCCGGCCAACGCGGCATGCGCATCGGCTACGAAGCCCTGGCTTGGGGCCGTCACGTCAACACCTACCAGCAAGTGTGGAACCTGGTGCGCCAGGCCGACCACCCGGCGCTGGGCGTGATCCTCGACAGCTTCCACACCCTGTCGCTCAAGGGCGACCCTGCCGCGATCCGCGACATCCCCGGCGACAAGATCTTTTTCGTGCAGATGGCCGACGCGCCGATCCTGGCCATGGATGTGCTGGAGTGGAGCCGCCACTTCCGCTGCTTCCCGGGGCAGGGCGAAATGGACCTGGCCGGTTTCCTCGCGCCGATCCTGGCCACCGGTTATCGCGGCCCGCTGTCGCTGGAAATCTTCAACGACGGCTTCCGCGCCGCACCACCGCGCCAGAACGCCGCCGATGGCCTGCGTTCGCTGTTGTACCTGGAGGAACAGACCCGCCTGCGCCTGCAACAGGAGGGCACCGCGATCGAGCCGGGTGTGCTGTTCGCACCGCCCGCCGCCAGTACCTACGACGGCGTGGAATTCCTCGAATTTGCCGTGGACGAAGCGGTCGGCGCGCGTCTGGGCAGCTGGCTCAAGCGCCTGGGTTTTGCCGACGCCGGCAAGCACCGCAGCAAGGACGTACGCCTGCTGCGCCAGAACGACATCAACATCGTGCTCAATGCCGAGCCCTACTCCTTTGGCCACAACTTCTTCGAGGCCCACGGCCCATCGTTGTGCGCCACCGCGCTGCGGGTCAAGGACGAGCACGCGGCGCTGCAGCGCGCCACCGACTTCCGCGGCCAGCCGTTCCGTGGGCTGGTCGGCCCCAACGAATGTGAGGTGCCTGCAGTACGCGCCCCGGATGGCAGCCTGATCTACCTGGTGGAGCAGGGCAAGGAAGGCCCGTCGCTGTACGACACCGACTTCCGCCTGGACCAGAGCGCCAGCAGCACCGGTGGCCTGCAGCGCATCGACCACATGGCCCTGGCCTTGCCGGCCGAGTCGCTGGACAGCTGGGTGCTGTTCTACAAGAGCCTGTTCGACTTTGCCGCAGATGATGAAGTGGTGTTGCCCGACCCGTACGGCCTGGTCAAAAGCCGCGCCCTGCGCAGCCAGTGCGGCAGCCTGCGCCTGCCGCTGAACATATCGGAAAACCGCAACACCGCCATCGCCCACGCGCTGTCGAGCTATCGCGGGTCGGGCGTTCACCATATCGCCTTCGATTGTGCCGACATCTTCAAGGAAGTGGCGCGGGCGAAGGAAGCCGGTGTGCCGTTGCTGGAAATTCCGCTCAATTACTACGACGATCTGGCGGCGCGTTTCGATTTCGACGACGAGTTTCTCAGCGAGCTGGCGTACTACAACGTGCTGTATGACCGCGATGCCCAGGGCGGCGAGCTGTTCCACGTGTACACCGAGGCGTTCGAGGACCGGTTCTTCTTTGAAATCATCCAGCGCAAGGGGGGGTATGCCGGGTACGGTGCGGCCAACGTTCCTGTGCGTTTGGCGGCGATGGCCAAGCGGCGCAGCGGAGCGGCGCGCAAGCCGGTGCTGTAACGGCCCAAGGGTTCACGGCCTGTGAGATCGGGCGCTGCCTGTGCAGCGCTTGATCAAGGGGCTCAGCCTGGGCCCCCGCCAATCCTGCCCACCCGATCAACAGCGCGCTTCCTTCCAACCCTCCACTCACGGATAATCCCGTCCAAATCCCAATAAATACCCCGTGAGCAGCTATGAGCAATCCCGTTGCCCCCCTCGGCCAGCCCGAGATCGAAGGGACACGCAAGTCGCGCAAGAACAACCCTGAAAAAACCCGCGAGGACATCCTCCAGGCCGCCATCAACGAGTTCGTCCAGCAAGGCCTGGCGGGCGCGCGGGTGGATGCCATCGCCGAGCGCACAGCCACCTCCAAGCGCATGATCTACTACTACTTCGGCAGCAAGGAGCAGCTGTACGTCGAGTGCCTGGTCAAGCTGTACGGCGACATCCGCAAGACCGAGCACCGCCTGGACCTGGAGTCGCTGCCGGCCGAGCAGGCCATCCAGCGCCTGACCGAGTTCACCTTCGACCACCACGACCGCAACGTCGATTTCGTGCGCATGGTCTGCACCGAAAACATCCACTACGGCGAGTACGTGAAGAAAACCCCGGCCATCCGCGAGATGAGCAGCCTGGTGCTGCAGGCGCTGGGCCGCACGCTGGAGCGTGGCGTGCAAGAGGGGGTGTTCCGCCCGGGCATTGAGGTCATCGACCTGCACATGCTGATGAGCGCGTTCTGCTTCTATCGGGTCTCGAACCGCCATACTTTCGGCGACATCTTCCAGATCGACCTGCTGGATGAGCAGGTCAAACTGCGCCACAAGGCCATGATCTGCGAAGCAGTGATGCGTTACATCCAGGCCTGAGTGCCGTTCACTCGCCCAGCCGTTGCTCACGTGACGGCGGGTAGCCGAAGTAGGCCGCGTAGCACTTGCTGAAGTGCGACACCGAAACAAAGCCACAGGCCACCGCAACCTCCATCACCGACAGGTCGGAGTACTGCAGCAGGCGGCGGCTCTTGGTGATGCGCAGTTCCATGTAGTAGCGCCGCGGCGAGGTGCCCAGCTGGGCCTGGAACAGGCGGTCGATCTGCCGCCGCGAGCGGCCGCTGTAGGCCGCCAACTGGTCGAGGCTGAGGGTTTCCTCGAGGTTGTTCTCCATCAGCTCGACGATGGTGCGCAGGTGCAGGCTCATCGACTTTTTCGCCCCCGGGCCGACCTGCCGGTAGCGGGCGCCGGAGAACGACAGGATTTCTTCGACGCCTTCTGCCAGGCCGTCACCGTAAAGGCGGCGGACCAGGCCGAGCATCAGTTCCATGGCGCCATTGGGGCTGGCGGCGCTGAGCCGGTCACGGTCCAGGGTGAAGCTGGCTGGGGTGATGCGTGTCTGCGGGCTGCGCTCGGACAGGCTGGCGCGCTGCTCGGGGTGGATACTGCAGCCATAGTCATCCAGTACCCCGGCGCGGCCAAGAAACCAGGCGCCGTTCCATAGCCCGCCCAGGGCCTTGCCGTGGGCGGCGCAGTCATCCAGCAGGCGGTCCAGTTCGGGGTACTTCAGCGGTGTGCGCAAGCCTCCGCAGATGATCAGCAGGTCAAGTGCTTTCAGTTCGCTGGCAACAAGGTCAGTGGCCACCAGTTCCAGGCCCAGGTCGCTCAGCACCCGGTCGCCGTCCAGCGACAGTGGGGTGAAGCTGAAGCTGTCGGCGCGCAGCAGGTTGGCGGTGACCAGCACGTCCATGGCCACGGTGAAACTGGCCATGGAGAAGTGTTTAAGCAGGACGAAGTCGACGCGGTAGGGCGCCTGGGGGCTGCCCGCGGTGGCCTTGAGCCGCAGCATGTTGGTGGTGCTGGTCTTCTTGCTGAACTGGCGTGGGGTGGGCACTCTGGACTCCGCTTCCTGGATGGCCTGGCGAGTGTGGCCGGTAGCCAGGGGAAAGACAATCGCCTGGGTGGGCCTGTGGTATTGGAGGTCGTATTGAGGCAACTGGGCTATGCTGGCGCCTCCCACCTGGAGAACCTCGATGAAATACGCCGTCGCCCTGTTGTTCAGCCTGCTGCCGCTGGTGGCAAACGCCCTGCAAACCGGGGAAAAGCTCGCACCGTGGACGCTGCTCGACCAGCATGACCAGCCCTATACCCTGGACGCCGGCACGCATGTGCTGCTGGTGGCCCGTGACATGGACGGCGCCAAGCTGGTGAAGGCGGCCCTGGCTGAACAGCCCAAGGGCTACCTGGAGTCGCGCGATGCGGTGTTTGTGGCGGATATCCAGCGCATGCCGGCGCTGATCAGCAAGCTGTTCGCCATCCCGGCCATGCGTGATTACAACTACCGGGTTATGCTTGATCGTGAAGGGCAGGTGGCCAGCCGCTATCCTGGGCAGGAAGGCAAGGTGCTGTGGTTGCAGCTTGAGCAGGGTGCGTTGGTCAGCCAGCAGGAGTTCGCTGATGCGAAGGCGTTGAAGGCTGCACTGGAGAAGGCCCAGACAAGTAAATCCGAATGAACCCTTGCCGCTGGCAGTAACCCAACCCTTTACATGCCAACGGGAGAGTGCTCATGGAAATCGGAACGATCTGGATCATTGTCGCGGCCTTGGTCATCTTGCTGGAGATCTTCGCCATCTGGCACATCATCGGCAGCGAACGGCGCGCGGAGCGCAAGATGCTATGGATCGTCTTCGTCGTCTACGCCCCGTTCCCCGGGTTGCTGTTCTGGGCCTGGCGCGGGCCGCGGGCAGTGAAGGGCAGGGCGGTACTGCAAGAAAAGTGAGGGGCACGGCATCAGGTCCGGGGCGCCTGATGCCGTTAATGGCGCTGAGTTGAGCCATAATCTGGGGGCCGGTACTTTCAACATGAAAGCCTTTCAACCACCCCTGTGCCCGAGCCCCCCATGCTGCCCATCGAATTGCTCACCACTACCCGCGACCAGGCCGACCTGATCCGTAATCTCTATCAGTTCTATGCCTACGAGTCCTCTGACTGGGAGCAGGAAGACGTCGAGGTAGACGGGCGCTTCTACATTCACGAAGAGCACCTGCAGCGCTATTGGCTTGCAGACGGTTGGAGCGCCAACCTGGTACTGGTGGATGGTTTCATTGCCGGTTTCGTGCTGGTCGAGCGCAGCGAGCTGCCTGGCATCAATGCCAGTGAGCTGGCCGACCTGTTCATCCTCAAGCGCTACCGCCGGCAGGGTATTGGCCGTGCGGTCGCGCTGCAGTTGCTCAGAGGTGCCGGAGACTGGCTCCTGCGCTGCTATGCGCCGGACCCCACAGCCGTTGCCTTCTGCAAAGCCGTCGTGGCCGACTTGCCGCGGCCGGTGCAGCAAATCGTGCTGGGTGATGACCCGGACCTGCTCACCTATAAGGTTACGTCCGCTTACCACTGAGCGGCGCTGGCAAAAAACTGTGAGCCACTTCACAAAATTCACTCAAGCGGCATAATGCCATTACCTCGTATTCAAGACCCGGTCGCTCTGGCCTGGGGTTCCTTTTCGTGCGCGTTGCAGGTTCAGGGAAATTTACATGTCGCTAGTCGCAAGCCCCGACATCATGTATCGGCTGTTGATCCAGAGCGTGGTGGACTATGCCATCTACCTGCTCACCCCCGACGGTATCGTCGCCAACTGGAACCCGGGCGCCCAGCGGGCCAAGGGTTACCTTGCCGACGAGATTGTCGGCAAGCACTACTCGCTGTTCTACAGCGAAGCCGAGCGCGTCGCCGGCCTGCCCGAGCAGAACCTTGCGCAGGCGCGCGACACGGGCCGCTTCGAAGAAACCGGCGCACGCCTGCGCAAGGACGGCTCGACCTTTCATGCCCATGTGGTGATCGAGGCGGTGCGCGATGACAACGGCCATCTGATTGGCTTCGCCAAGGTCACCCGCGACATTTCCGAGCGGCGCCAGCAGGAACTGGAGCTGTTGCAGGCCAAGGAGCTGGCTGAACAGTACAGCCAGGAGATGACCAAGCTCTCGCAGTTTCTTGATTCGGTGATCGCCAACATTCCCGCCAGCGTTATCGTCCAGGACCTGGAAAGCCAGCGCATCCTGTTGGCCAACCAGCAGGCCGAACGCCTGTTCGGTGGTCGCGGCAGCAGCATGATCGGCCAGTTGCCGGGTGAGTGCCTGGCACCGGCTGCGGCTGACTACCTGGAACAGCAGCTCGCCCGTGGCGCGCGCAACCCCAAGGGTTATGCTGCTGAGACCCGGGTCGATACCGCCTGTGGTCCGCGTACCTTGCGCAGCCGTGCCCTGCTCAGCCAGAACCGCGAGGGCCAGGCCGACTATGTGTTGTTCGTGGCAGAGGACGCCACCGAGGAACTGGCCGCCCACGCCCAGATCCACCACATGGCGCACCACGACGCGCTGACCGGTTTGCCCAACCGCACACTGTTCAACGAGCGGCTCAAGCAGGCACTGGTGCGCGGCCATCAGAACGACAAGCTGACCGCAGCGCTGTGCCTGGACCTGGACAACTTCAAGAACATCAACGATTCCCTCGGCCATGCCTTCGGCGACAAGCTGTTGCGCGCCCTGGGCAAGCGCCTGCGCCGCGAGCTGCGCGAGCAAGACACCCTGGCCCGCTTGGGCGGCGACGAGTTCGCCGTGGTGCTGACTGGCCTGGACGGCCGCGAGGCTGCCTGCAATACGGCGAAGCGCCTGATTGACGCGATTTGCCCGCCGTTCCAGATCGAAGGCCACCAGTTCACGGTGGGCGTGAGCATCGGCATCGCCATCGCCCCCGATGACAATGAGCAGGCCGAGCAGCTGCTCGGTTACGCCGACATGGCCCTCTACGAAGCCAAGCGCAATGGCCGTAACCGCTACGAGTGCTTCCACGTCGAACTGGATGTCGCCGCCCGCCAGCGCCGCCTGGTCGAGACCGACCTGCGCACTGCGCTGCACCTTGGGCAGTTGCACCTGCATTACCAGCCGATAGTGGATCAGCAGACCAGCAGCGTGACTGGCTACGAGGCGCTGTTGCGCTGGGAGCACCCGACCCGCGGCATGGTGATGCCCATGGACTTCATTCCCATTGCCGAGGAGACCGGGCTGATCCACGAACTCGGCACCCGTGCGCTGAACCTGGCGTGCCAGGAGGCGGCCAGTTGGGACAGTGAGCAGACGGTGTCGGTCAACCTGTCACCGGTGCAGTTCAAGAACGCCAACCTGGTCCATACCGTGGCGCTGGCCCTGGCCGACTCGGGCCTGGCGCCCCAACGCCTGGAGCTGGAAATCACCGAATCGGTACTGCTGGGCAACAGCGAGGAGAACGTGCGTACCTTGCGCGCGCTGAAAGACCTGGGGGTGTCGATTTCGCTGGATGACTTCGGCACCGGGTATTCGTCGCTCGGTTACCTGCGCTCGTTCCCGTTCGACCGGATCAAGATCGACAAGTCGTTCGTGCATGACATGTGCGACAGCCGCGAGGCGATGTCGATCATCCGGGCGATCACTGAACTGTCCAACAGCCTGATGATCAAGACCACGGCAGAGGGGGTGGAGTCCGAGGAGCAGATGCAGCGCCTGGCGGCGGAGGGGTGCTCGCACTTTCAGGGTTATCTGTATGGGCGGCCGGTGCCGGCGGGGGAGAGGTTGAAGCAGGTGGCTGTGGCGGTGGGTTGAAGGGGCCGCAAAGCGGCCCCTGGCATTCAGCTGTTCCAGTCCGGCGCAAAGTCTGGGTTCACCACCCGCTGATCCTTTGGCAACCCGGCAATCAGCGCCCGATCCTGATCATCCAGGCGCACATCCAGCGCCGCCAGGTTGCTCAGCTGGTTCTCGCGGCTGCTGGCCTTGGGGATCACCGCCACGCCGTCCTGGTCCAGCAACCACTTGAGCGCCACCTGGCTCGGCAACACACCATGCTTGCGGGCGATGTCCTGGATCACCGGCTGCGCCGCCGCCCGCCCGCGGGCCAGCGGGGTATACGCCGTTAGCAGCAGGTCGTGCTGGCGGGCGTAGTCGAGCAGCGGTTGCTGGCTGAGCAGCACGTGGTATTCCACCTGGATCGCCGCCAGCGGCGCGCCCAGCGTTTCGATCACCTGGCGCAGTAGGCCGAGGGGGAAGTTGGCCACGCCGATGCTGCGTACCTTGCCCTCGTCACGCAGGGCCACCAGCGTCTCGATGCTGCGGGCCAAGTCCCAGTCCTTGCCGGACCAGTGAATATGGAACAGGTCGACCTGCTCGGTGCCCAGGGCGCGCAGGCTGTTCTCCAGGGACTGGCGCATCGCCTCGGGCGCCAGGCGGTCCCACCAGACCTTGGTGGTCAGGTGGATCTGCTCGCGTGGCACGCTGCTGTCGCGCAACGCCTGGCCAACAGCAGCTTCGTTGTCGTAGGCGGTGGCGGTATCGATGTGCCGGTAACCCAGCTCCAGTGCCTGGTGCACTGCTCGCGTGCACTCGGCGCCGGTCATCGGCCAGGTGCCCAGGCCGATGCTGGGCAGGTCGAGGCCGTTGCGGGTGGTGAGCCTATGCATGAAAACTCCTTGTTCGGGTTTTAGGGCCGCGTTCGATGGTGCGCGTTTAGCCTGTCAGGGACCACGAGTAGGGAGCTGAAAGTGGTCGATCAGCGAACGGAAAACACATTGCCTTGAACCGGCGTGTCAATTGACCTTCCTTAAGTCGTCGTATCTCTTCTAGAATCCCTGTTGTCGCACTGCCTTCACCTGGCGCTGCATGCCGCAGCGCCGCCATCGAGAACGCCATGAGTTCCAGCACACCGCTGTCCGGAGTCAACCACCCCCTGCGCGGTATCGCCCTGGTGGTGGTGGCCACGTTCCTGTTCGCCAGCCACGATGCCTTGTCCAAATTCCTCGGTGGGCTCTACCCGATCATCATGGTGGTGTGGGCCCGCTACCTGGTGCACACGCTGCTGATGGCCGGCATATTCCTGCCCAAATCCGGCCTGAATGTGCTGCGCACCCGGCGCCCGGTGCTACAGACGTTGCGCGCGTTGAGCCTGCTCAGCACCAGCCTGCTGTTCACCACCGGCTTGCAGTACCTGCCGCTGGCCGAGGCGACCTCGGTCAACTTCCTGGCCCCGGTGCTGGTCACTGCGCTGTCGGCGCCGCTGCTAAAGGAGCGCGTCACGCCAGGGCAATGGGTGGCGGTGGTGCTGGGCTTCATCGGCGTGCTGGTGGTGGTGCACCCCGGTGGCGCGATGTTCACCCCGGCGATCCTGTACCCCTTCGGCTCGGCGCTGGGCTTTTGCTTCTACCAGTTGCTCACGCGCATACTCGCCGCCCATGACAGCCCCACCACCAGCAACTTCTACGCCGGGCTGTGCAACACGCTGGTGATGAGTGCGTTGGTGCCGTTTTTCTGGGAGCTGCCGCGCTGGGATCACGCGCTGTTGATGCTGGCATTGGGCGGTTTCGGCATGAGTGCGCACCTGCTGCTGACCCAGGCCTTCCGCCACGCCGCGCCGGCTCTGCTGGCGCCGTTCAGTTATTGCCAGATCGTGTTTGCCGGCTTGCTGGGGTTGCTGATCTACGGGCAGGTGCCCGATAGCACCACCTTGCTGGGTATCGCCATCATCTGCCTGAGTGGGCTTGGGGCAGCCTGGATGCAACGCAGGAAGTGAGCCGGTGGCAGGGGGCGCTGTCGCCTGCCCGGCAATCCTGACAGAGCCTACCTATCACCCTCCAATAGCCACTCTATTAGAACTCTGCCCAAGCTCGACTAGTCTTGTCCGTGGCCCTGCGAATTCCCCTGCGGGCGGCGTCAGAGCACCTGGGTGCAAGACCCTGCCGCCACGCCGTGACAGCTTCGCAAGCCCCTGTCGGAACGTGACCGACCTGACCTGATGAGGGGTAGGCATGAGCCCATGTGCTCGGCTCAAAGAACACCTGGCATAGACCGGAAATCTGGATAACCGACCCAAAGGTAACAGCAGATGTCGAACGAATCGAAATGCCCGTTCCATCAAACCGCAGGTGGCGGCACCACCAACCGAGACTGGTGGCCTGACCAGCTCAACCTCAGGATTCTCCACCAACATGGCGCCAAGTCCGACCCGATGGACCCGGACTTCGACTACGCCAAGGCGTTCAAGAGCCTCGATTTCCAGGCGCTCAAGCAAGACCTGACCGCCTTGATGACCGACTCCCAGGACTGGTGGCCGGCCGACTTCGGCCACTATGGCC
>NZ_MOMO01000204.1:0-10628 GCF_009933855.1 Pseudomonas sp. SG-MS2
CGCAGCCGTCCATGAGCGTTGCGATCTTGGGGTACTTTTCGCGCAGTTGATCAGCGACCAAGTGCCATTGAGGCAGAGGATGAGCTTTTACGCCTGCTCTACCCCAGCACAACTAACAAAGAACTCTGCGTCCTGCTGCCAGGCCGCACGGAAACGGCCATTACGCTGCGAGCGGCCGGGTTCGGTATCACGAAGACAAGAGAGCACCGATCAGCAATATCAAGACAGACATTCCTTGCGACCTGCGAAGCACAGGGCATACAGCCTGGCCAGCAACCTAGGCCGATAGGGGCAACCCACAGGAAGGGTCGATACATCCTGATCAAAGTTGCCCAGCCAGACGTTTGGAAGCCTCTGCATACACACGTATGGGAGCAAGCGAACGGGCCGGTCCCCGAAGGGATGATTGTCGCCGCCAAGGACGGAAACGTGAGGAACACGGAGCTGGATAACCTGTGCCTGAGAACATTCTCAGAAAACCAGCTGCGCCGTAACAAGCACTACAAGGACCTGCCGGAGGAGATCGTGGACATCCTCCACCTGCAGAACGAACTGAAGAAAGAGATCAAGAGGAAGACTAGGAATGAAAAATAAGCTCAGCGACCTGCGTGACCATCTTTTCGCCCAGCTCGAGGCGGTCCGCGAAGCCAGTGACGAAAACCTTCAGAAGGAAGTCCAGCGTGCCCAATCGGTCTCGGATATCGGTCGGGTATTGATCGACAGCGCCAAGGTCGAGATCGAGTACTTCCGCCATATCGGCGGGGAGAATAGCTCCAGCTCGTTCATCGAATCCAAGCCAGCCCTGCCTCCGGCGAAAGGAGTTCGCCCATGAAACTGAAGCTTGAGTACGCGGAACGACTGCGTCAGCTGTTGTACTCGCCTGATCTAACTCTTCGGAGCAGGCTGATTGTCGCAAAGCGCTATGCTAGACACCTTGGAGCGGTGCTTGAGGGGGAAATAAGTGGGATATTTGTGAGCCAGCCCGACAGGACGAATTCCTTCAGTTTCACCGCCGCTCGTCGGAAAAAGATGCGTTCGGGGACAAGGCGATCAGCTAGATCTCGCGCCGTTCATCGGGAAAAAGTGCTTGCTCTCAGGCAGTCGCTGGCCGATATCGGCAAGTGGCTTTGCTTAAACGATGTTGAGTTGACCCGGCTCAATGGGATTGAGGGGATCTGTGACCTTTTGGAGGTCAATCCGATGCATCGCGGGGAGGTGAAGGCGAATGCCAGCTGTGAAGATCGTGCCATCCAGGCAGTCGCCTTTGACTGCGCTAACGAAAGCAGCGCGGCGAGCCTGTCAGGTAAGCGTCCTGCGGAGTGCAAGGAAGGCCCGTTGTTCAGTGCGCTGTACGAACTGGCGAAGCGAGGCGGGGTGGTGGAGGCATAAAAAAACCCGCACCTTGCGATGCGGGTTTTTCACTTCACTCAGCGGCAAGCCGCTAAAGCGATGTCACGCTGACAAATCAGACGTGGGTGATAACGCCGTTGTTGACAGCGATGTCAGCCAGCGAAACGCCAGTCAGGGTGATAACGGATGCTTCAGGGGAAGCAGTTACGTTGCCCGAAGCGTCAACGGTGGTAGAGGCATTAGCGTACTCTACGCCTTCCACTACAACTTGAACGCCAGCAGAGCCTTGTACCAGGAAGAACTCCAGCTTGTTGCTGTCAGCAGTGCCGATGGCGCCCTGGGTGAAGCTCGAGCCCAGAACGATCGAGTCGCCAGAACCGAAGCTGTTAACGGTCAGGTCGTCTGCACCGGCAGCTTTATCGGCGAAGTAGAAGACGTCCGATTTTGCGTCCGCAGTTACAGTACCGGCAGCGATATCGTGGAAGGTAACCTTGGCGGCGTTTTCGGTGCCGAAGTCGGTCAGTGCTTTTTGGGCGTCAGCTACAGCCTTTTCCAGAGAGTCGAACTTGTCAACAACGGTCTGAATGGCGGCTACTTTCTCGTCAGCGGCTTTGGCATCTGCCAGCGTCTTGTCAGCAGCAACCTGAGCGGTTTTTGCGTCGATGTAGTCTTGACCTTCGCTACCAGCAGTACCAGCGTCGCTATCGATGGCCTGCAGGTCAGTAGTGGCATCGCTCAGTGCAATATTAGCCTTGGCGGCCGCCAGCTCCAGGTTGCCTTCTTTAACGACTTCAGCGCCGTAAGTAGGAACCTTGTTCAGCTCGGTGACCAGAGCGGCGCGGTGCAGTGGGTTCGAAGTGCTATCTGCCAGGAAGGCGATAACGTCAGCAGCAGTAGCGAAGGCTGCGCCGCCAGCTGCAGCGTTCAAGGTAGCGTAAGTAACGGTTGCGCCATCAACGCCCAGGGCGGAGTGCAGACCGGCAGCGGCGGAGGCGGCAGCAGTTGCGTTGGCAGTAACGGCATCGTCAGCGGCAGTTTTGGCTGCAACGGCGCTGTCGAAGGCGGCAACGGCAGCAGCGCCATCAGTTTGGGCAGAAGCAGCAGCTTTGGCGGCGGCGGTAGCAGTAGCAGCGTCAGCAGCTTCAGCGGCCAGAACGCCAGTCGACTTGGTCGAAACACCAGTAACCGCGTCGAAACGAGCCGCTTCAGCATCAGTCAGGGCAGCACCGGCTTCAGCCGAAGTTACAACGCCGTCGGTGTTATCGTCGAGAGTGGCGTTGCTGGTAGCAACTTCTTTCTCGTAGGCAGTAACGGCAGCTTCAGCAGAAACCACAGCGTTGATCAGGCCCAGGCCTGGAACGCCGCCTGGCAGAGTGCCAGTGTTGATCAGGTCGATAGCGTCCTGTACGGTGGCTGGATCGTTGGTAACGCCAGCGAGAACTTGCTTACCAGCTTCTGGATTGTAGTCCGCACCAACAGTGTCAGTGTAAGTCTGGGCAACGAAAACCTTGTTATTGATGGTTTGTTGGTCCAGAGCACCCAGGTTGGTGATCATGGTGGCCAGCAGGGTGTCTGTGGCTACAGTGCCATTCGCCAGAGCATCAACCCAGAACGCTTTACCTTCCGCATCAGCCGAGCGGCCAAGAACGTTGTTGTAGATTTTGTCAACCAGGGCAGCAGAATCCAGGCCAGCATAAGCAGCTTTGTATTCGGCGCTCAGGGTGAAGCCAGTGGCTACAGAAGCGATAGTAGCAGTGCCGTTAGCGATGGCATCGGCCCAGAATTTCTGTCCTTCAGCGTCAGCTGCGCGGCCCAGGTAACCGACGTACAACTGTTGAACTGCTGTGAGTTGAGCTTGAGTTGCCATGTTCAATACTTCTCCAAGAATTAAGTCGATTCGACAGTCAGGCTCTTTTCCCACGGGCCCGTCAGCCCAGCCTGATGCCACTCCCATCAAAGGGAGTGGCCCTTGAGGGGAAACACCTCACGACATGGGTTGTCCGTGTATTTCTGGGATGGACCCACAGGCGTAAAGCTGAGGCAATCCTACACACTTTTCCTATGATCGATCAACACTGTTCCAAAAAACAAATGTTTATGTTTTGATTGTAATTTTTCTCAAAATAAAGCCGTCAAGGTCTAGCCAAGCCCCGAACCAGTCAGCACAGGCAGCCGACCTGTGATGGAGTAGCCCTCCGTTCAGTTACCCAAAACCATCCCCCTGTCGTGGGTCAAGGTTAGCTTTTGGAGTTCAAGTACCTAGGTAAGCACTACTAGTAGGCCCCTGTCATGAGCGCTTGCTGGCCGAGACTTAACCGGTCGTGCCTTAGGGTGGGTCAGTGGAGTTGATCAAGCCTCCTGGCCCTAAGGCAGGTGGAGATCGGAAGCCCTCGTCATTGGAAGCCATGATGCGCATTCATTTGCTGCAGAAAGGTCTTTACTGAGTGATCCGGCCATGGGGAAAGTGGTTTTGCGAGATTGCCTCAATGCTGCAGCCTTTTCAGTCGGCGCTCAGTGGCCCGGCTACCGAGGGCACGACGACCATGAATTTCCTGCGCCTGCGAAGGAGGATCCAGTTGGCGGAGATATTCTGGAAGCCATTATTAACTACTTGCTAGAAAAGGGCTTGCGGTAGCACCGGTGCATGATTATCGATGTCACGATCATCCATGCGCATGGCTTGACTAAGAGCAAGGGAGGCGAGCGTGATCGGGGCATGAGTCAGGTGAGGAAGGGAAGTCGTACCAGTGACGTAGCACTCGGTACCTTACTTGGTCTGATGCACCATGCTTTGCGCTTGCCGTCTTGGTTTTTTGGTAGAATCCGGAGCACGGGTCAGCGTCGCATAGGACGATGCTGCCCTGACGCAGCTGCAGGCAACGAGCGCCCAGACAACCATTGATTACCCCGGGACCCTTGTCGCCAATTTATGCTTCACGCAGTGAGCGTCGGAAGTTGAGGGTCGTTGAGTGGGGGCTGAGGCTCCATCTCTGTTCGGGTGTGCAGCCCATATAAAGAAGAGGTAGCTGCCTAAGAACAGCTTGAAAGGGTGACAGTTTGTCAAGATTCCGCCTCGCCTGAACTGGCCGGGAAGGTCGGTGCTTGGGATGAGTCGCAATCCTTTGCTATCGTGGTAGGATTCTAGTTTTATGGCAAAAAGGCTTTGCCTTCGGTGTGGTCAATGCCGTGGGTGGAGTACTGATGTGTGACGCGATCTGTTGAAAGGTGCTGTGCGAAGTTACATCAGCTGGCTCCTGTCCAATTGCTTGGGCAGGGAGTTGAATCGGGAAAGCGTGGACAGTGCAGCCGTTTGGTTGAGCCCGGTGTCTGAGAGCTGCTCGGTGGAGATGGGGGGTATTGATGGCGAGGCTGCTGCGCTGTCCGCTGCAAGTAAGTCGGTGCATGTCGGTGCATATCGCTACGGTGCTGATTTAAGGCAAAGCGTTATGGGGGGGAATGCCGCGCTCTGAAGCGCTTGTCTTAGAATTTTTAGTGGTCTTGACTCAAGCGCCGACAGTCCAGTCCCGGCGCGCTATCCCCCAGGCGCTGCCCCCCCCCTCCCAGCAAAAACTACCCGCTAACCAGCGCAAGCTTTTTCTGAGTCGAGCACTTCGGCCAACAGATGTATACTCCGTCACCGAACATTTGTGTGCGCGGCAGGAATAGCCCGCGCCGGTCTAATAATCACGCATGCCCGCACGGCACTATCGGAGTTGGTTAAGTCGCATGAAAGCAATCGTCACTGGGATCACTGGTCAAGACGGCGCCTACCTGGCGGAACTGCTGCTGGAAAAGGGCTATACGGTCTATGGCACCTACCGTCGCACCAGCTCGGTCAACTTCTGGCGCATTGAGGAACTGGGGATCCACACCAACCCCAACCTGCACCTGGTCGAGTACGACCTCACCGACCTGTCTGCCAGCATCCGCCTGCTGCAAACCACCGAAGCCACCGAGGTGTACAACCTCGCTGCGCAAAGCTTCGTTGGCGTGTCGTTCGAACAGCCGCTGACCACCGCCGAAATCACCGGCCTGGGCGCGGTCAACCTGCTCGAAGCCATCCGCATCGTCAACCCGAAAGTGCGCTTTTACCAGGCCTCCACCTCCGAAATGTTCGGCAAGGTGCAGGAAATCCCGCAGGTAGAAACCACCCCGTTCTACCCGCGCAGCCCTTACGGCGTGGCCAAGCTGTACGCTCACTGGATGACCATCAACTACCGTGAGTCGTACAACATCTTCGCCACCAGCGGCATCCTGTTCAACCACGAGTCGCCCCTGCGCGGCCGTGAGTTCGTGACCCGCAAGATCACCGACTCGGTAGCCAAGATCAAACTCGGCCTGCTCGACAAGCTGGAACTGGGCAACCTCGACGCCAAGCGCGACTGGGGCTTTGCCAAGGAATACGTCGAAGGCATGTGGCGCATGTTGCAGGTTGACGAGCCAGACACCTTCGTACTGGCCACCAACCGTACTGAAACCGTTCGTGACTTCGTTACCATGGCCTTCAAGGCCGCCGGCATCGAAATCAACTGGAGCGGCAAGGACGAGGCAGAGCAGGGTACCTGCGCCGCTTCCGGCAAGGTGCTGGTCGTGATCAACCCGAAATTCTACCGCCCTGCCGAAGTGGAGCTGCTGATCGGCAACCCGGCCAAGGCCAAGGAAGTACTGGGTTGGGAGCCAAAAACCAACCTGGAAGAGCTGTGCCGCATGATGGTCGAAGCCGACCTGCGTCGTAACGAAAAAGGGTTCTCGTTCTGATGCAAATGGCCAGTAAACGCGCGCTTATCACAGGGATTCAGGGTTTCACCGGCCGCTACATGGCGGCCGAGTTGCGAGCCAGTGGCTATGAAGTAGTCGGTACGGGCAGCCAGGTGCTGGATGCCCCGGACTACCACCAGGTCGACCTTACCGACGGCCCGGGCCTGCGTGCGTTGCTGGCCGAAGTGCAGCCGGATGTCATCGTGCATCTGGCTGCCATTGCGTTTGTCGGGCACGGCGCAGCCGATGCGTTCTACCAGGTCAACCTGGTAGGCACGCGCAACCTGCTCGAAGCCATCGCAGCCTGCGGCAAGGCACCGGACTGTGTGCTGATTGCCAGCAGTGCCAACGTATATGGCAATGTTTCCGAAGGGATGCTGGGCGAGCAGACGCCGCCGGCGCCCGCCAATGATTACGCGGTCAGCAAACTGGCCATGGAATACATGGCGCGGTTGTGGTTCGACCGCCTGCCAATCGTCATCACGCGGCCCTTCAATTACACCGGTGTTGGGCAGGCAGAAAACTTCCTGCTGCCCAAGATCGTTTCGCACTTCAGCCGCAAAGCAGGCACCATCGAACTGGGCAACCTCGACGTATGGCGCGATTTCAGCGACGTGCGTGCGGTGGTGCAGGCTTACCGAGGGCTGATCGAAGCGCGCCCGCTGGGGCAGACGGTGAACGTCAGCTCCGGGCAAACCCATTCGCTGCGCGAAGTCATCGCCAAGTGCTCGGCCATTACCGGGCACCAGATCGACGTGCAGGTGAACCCGGCCTTTGTGCGCGCCAACGAGGTCAAGACCTTGTGCGGCGACAACAGCCTGCTGCGTAGCCTGGTACCCGGCTGGCAAACCCCGACACTGGATGAAACCCTGAGTTGGATGCTTGCGGGTAAATGAAGCTCATTCTTTCCGTCGAGCCGATCCGCTTCCCGCTGACCGGCATTGGTCGCTATACCTACGAACTGGCGTCGCGGCTGCAGAAAAGTAGCGAGATCACCGACCTGCAGCTGTTTGCCGGGCGGCGCTTCCTGCCAGGCCTGCCACAGCCTTCGGACCAGTCCGATGCCGTGCATGGCCTCAAGCGTTTCGTGCAGAAGAACGCCTTGGCGGTCGAAGCGTATCGCCGGCTGATGCCCTTTTTGCGCAAGCGGGCCTTGCAGGGCTATGAAGAATTCATCTACCACAGCCCCAATTACTACCTGCCGCCGTTCGCCGGCCGCAGTGTGGCGACCTTCCACGACTTGTCACCGTTCACCTGGGCGCACTGCCATGCGCCGCAGATTGCGCGTTACCTGCAAAAAGAGCTCATGCTTACGCTGGAGCGCGCCGATGCGTTGATCACCGATTCGCATTACACCCGTCAGGAGCTGGCCGATTACTTTGCCTGGCCCATCGAGCGCATCCATGCGGTGCCGCTGGCCAGCTCGCCAGAGTTCTACCCGCGTAGCCCCGAAATGCTCCGCGAAACCCTTGCCCGTCATGGCCTGGAGCCAGGCGGTTACAGCCTGTTCGTGGGCACCATCGAGCCGCGCAAGAACATCGAAACCTTGCTGGATGCCTACGGCAGGTTGCCGCTGGCGCTGCGCCAGCGCTGGCCGCTGATGCTCACCGGCTACCACGGTTGGCGCAGCGAAGCGATCCACGCCCGCATCGCCCAGGCGCAGCAGCAGGGCTGGGCCCGTTACCTGGGTTTCGCTGCCGCCCAAGACCTGCCGTTGCTGTTTGCCGGGGCCCGGTTGTTCGCCTTCCCCTCGCATTACGAAGGGTTCGGTTTGCCCGTGCTCGAAGCCATGAGCTCCGGGGTGCCAGTGGTGTGTTCCAACAGCTCGTCGCTGCCTGAAGTGGCAGGCCAGGCCGCCTTGATGTGCGCGCCCGATGATGTGGACGGCCTGACGGCGCTGTTGCAGCGCGGGCTTGAGGATCAAGCCTGGCGCGCGGCCGCCGTAGAGCAGGGGCTGCGCCATGCCGGCGGGTTTTCGTGGGAGCGCTGCACGCAAGCCACCCTCGAGGTTTACCGCAAAGTCAGGGAAGGGCAATGATCAAGGTTCTGCATTTTTTTAAAACCTACTACCCCGACTCCATGGGCGGTATCGAGCAGGTCATTTTCCAGATCGCCGAAGGTTGCCGAGCCGAGGGTATCGATTCGCAAGTGCTCTACCTCAGCAACCGCGGGGCGGCGCGCAACCAGCCGGTGGCCAACCACCTGGCCCACCGCGCCAAGCTTGACCTGCACCTGGCCTCTACCGGCTTCTCGCTGTCGGCGCTCAAAGACTTCACCGAGCTGGCCAGGCAGGCGGATATCGTGCATTACCATTTCCCCTGGCCGTACATGGACCTTGTGCATTTCATGGCACGGGTGAACAAGCCGTCTGTGGTGAGCTACCACTCGGATATCGTCAAGCAGAAGTGGTTGCTCAAACTCTACCAGCCGTTGATGCACCAGTTTTTCCAGAGCGTGGACCGGGTTGTCGCCTCATCGCCCAACTATGCCGCGCATAGCCCGGTGCTGACGCGCTTCAAAGACAAGGTTGCGATCATCCCCTATGGCCTGGACCGGTCGACCTACCCCAAGGCATCGGCGCAAAAGCTGGCGTACTGGCGCGCGCGCTTGGGTGAGCGGTTTTTCCTGTTCGTCGGTGCGTTGCGCTACTACAAGGGCCTGGACTATTTGCTGCAGGCCGCAAATCTCAATGGCTTGCCAGTGGCGATCATGGGCGGGGGCTTCCTTGAAGGGCAGCTCAAGCAGCAGGCAGCCGAACTGGGTTTGGAAAATGTGCACTTTCTCGGCGGGCTGCCCGATGAAGACAAAGCCGCGCTGCTGGAGCTGTGCTACGGCTTCGTGTTCCCGTCGCACCTGCGCTCCGAGTCGTTCGGCATTTCGCTGCTGGAGGCGGCCATGTATGGCAAGCCGCTGATTTCCTGTGAAATGGGCTCGGGTACCACGTTCATCAACCTGGCCGATCAGACCGGGCTGGTGGTGCCGCCCCGGGATGCCACGGCGCTCGCACAGGCCATGCAGCGCCTGTGGGACGCCCCAGTCATGGCCCAGGCCATGGGGGCCAAGGCGTTGCAGCGCTATGAAGAGGTGTTTACCGCGCCTTTGATGGCCGCCTCTTACGCCGAACTTTACCGTAGCCTGTTACAAGGCAGGCAAGGCCACGCCTGATTCCCAGGGGGCCGGCTGCACGTGCACTAATGTTACGCCTGCGGGCTGGATGTTCACTCATGGATAGACAAACCATTCTTGTCACCGGCGCCAGCGGTTTTGTCGGCAGCGCGCTCTGCCGCAGGCTGGCTTCAATAGGCGTGTACGCCCCTCGGGCGGCTTTGCGCCATACTGGGACGGGGCCGGCGGACATACCGGCGGTCACTGTAGGCGACCTGGCCGCCACGACCGATTGGCGTGAAGCCTTGGCCGGCGTCGATGCCGTGGTGCACGCCGCCGCGCGCGTGCATGTGATGAAAGAAACTGCCGCCGACAGCCTGGCCGCGTTCCGGCGGGTCAATGTCGAGGGCACGCTCAACCTCGCCCGGCAAGCAGCAGCGGCAGGCGTACGGCGCTTCGTGTTCATCAGCTCGGTCAAGGTCAACGGTGAGGCCAGTATTGCGGGCCAGCCCCTGCGCGCCGATGACGCGGCCATGCCGCTGGATGCCTACGGCATTTCCAAACATGAAGCGGAGCAGGCGTTGTGCCAGCTAGCCTTGGCCACCGGCATGGAGGTTGTGATTATCCGGCCGGTGCTGGTCTATGGCCCTGGGGTCAAAGCCAACTTCTACAGCATGATGCGCTGGGTGCAGCGCGGGGTGCCTTTGCCGCTGGGGGCTGTCGACAACCGGCGTAGCCTGGTCTCGGTGCAAAACCTCGTGGATCTTGTGGTTACCTGCATCGATCACCCACAGGCCCGTAACCAGACCTTCATGGCCAGCGATGGTGAGGATGTTTCCTTGAGCGAGCTCTTGCGTGCCCTGGGGCGTGCGCTCGGCCGCCCGGCGCGGCTGTTGCCGGTGCCCCCGGCCTTGCTCCAGCGCGCCGCCAATCTGCTCGGCCGGCACGACCTGGCCCAGCGTTTGCTCGGGTCGTTGCAGGTGGACATTGCCAAGAATCAGCAGCTGCTGGGCTGGCGCCCCCCGTTCACCTTGCAGCAGGGGCTTGACGCCACCGCCCGCTCTTTTCTGGAAACCCACCGCCCATGATCTGGCTGATTATCGCTGCTGGTCTCATTTCCCTAGCCCTGACCGCAGGGCTTCGGCGTTACGCGCTGGCGCGCAGCTTGCTGGACATCCCCAATGCGCGCAGTTCGCACACCTTGCCCACGCCACGCGGTGGCGGCCTGGCGTTTGTCATCACATTCCTGGCCGCCCTGCTGGTGCTGGGGTGGAGCGGGGTGGTCGCGGTCGGGTTGCTGGTCGGCCTGCTCGGGGCTGGGGGGCTGGTTGCGCTGATCGGCTTCATGGATGACCACGGGCACATCGCCGCACGCTGGCGCTTGCTCGGCCACTTTGTGGCGGCCGGCTGGGGGT
>NZ_MOMO01000205.1:0-19300 GCF_009933855.1 Pseudomonas sp. SG-MS2
GCACCGAACAGGCCATGGATCACCGCCAGCAGGTCGGCACCGTGGGCGACCAGCGGAGCGGCGTTGTCGAGGGTGATGCCGCCGATCACGGCGAGCGGCAGTTTGACCTGGGCCCGGGCCTGCGCCAGCAGGCCAACATCGGCAGCGGGTGCACCGGGCTTGGTCACGGAATTGAAGAAACGGCCAAAGGCGACATAACTGGCGCCTTCGCTGGCAGCCTGGGCGGCCAGGTCGAGGCTGGCGTGGCAGGTCGAGCCAATGATGGCCTGGCGGCCCAGCAGCGCACGCGCCGGGGTCAATGGGCCGTCGGTCTGCCCCAGATGCACACCGACGCCCAGGCGCGCAGCCAGTTCGGCGTCGTCGTTGATGACCAGCTCGGTGCCGTAGCGTTCGCAGAGCTTGAGAAGCGCTTGGGCTTCACGCAGTCGACGGGCGTCATCATCGCTTTTATCGCGGTACTGCAGCAGGCGCACGCCGCCTTCCAGTGCCGCCTCGACATGGGACAGGAAACGGCCGGCGAGCAGCTGGCTGTCGGTGATTGCATACAGACCGCGTAGCTTCATCAGAAAGCCTCGTATCAGGAGCAGAAGTCCAGGGGCAGGCGGCGCGGGACGAACTGGCCCTTGCCCAGCTGCTCGGCGTCACGCAGGGTGCGCCAGGTGTAGTCGAGTGCACTGCGCACGGCGCTTTGCAGGGCTTCGCCCAAGGCCAGGCGGCCGGCCAACGTGCTGGCCAGGGTACAACCCGAGCCGTGGTAGCTGCCAGGCAGGCGCTGGCAGGTCCAGGTATGACGCTGGCCATCGCGGCTGTACAGGCGGTTGTGGATTTCGTCTTCGTCGCCGTGGCCACCGGTAATCAGCAGGTGTTTGCAGAACGGCAACAATTTTTCGGCACACTCGTCTGCCGTACCTTCGGGCAGTTCGGCAAGAATGCGGGCCTCGGGCAGGTTCGGGGTGGCGATGGCCGCCAGCGGCAACAGGCGCTCGCGCAGGGCATAGCCGACCTCGTCCTTGCCCAGCCGGCCACCGCCACCGGCGCGCAGCACCGGGTCGCAGACCACCGGCAGGTGCGGGTGGGCACTGAGCAGTTCGGCGACGGTATCGACCATTTCGATCGAGCCGAGCATGCCCAGCTTGACCGCGGCTACCGTGGAGTCGGCCAGTACGGCATTGGCCTGGGCCAGCACCCACTCGCGGTCGAGCACGCGGAAGTCGGAAACATTGACGGTATCCTGCACGGTCAGGGCGGTCACCGCAGGTGCGGCGTGACAGCCTTGGGCGATCAGGGCTTCGATATCTGCCTGCAAGCCGGCACCGCCACTTGGGTCGTGGCCGGATAGACAGAGGACAACGGGGCGGGAGCTGTAGGTATTCATGGTCGGCGAGCTTACCACCAAACCCTTTTGTACGGATCGTCCTACAAACGGGTTTTGTTGATCGATGAGTCAGCTTTATGCTTTTCACTGGCCTGAAAGCACTGATCTAGAGCCTTTTAAGCTTAAATCAAGATGGCCCGTTGCCAGCCTCCAAAGCTATGCTAGAGTGCTCGGATAACTCGATAAACGGGCTTTACCGGAATTCGTCGTCTCATAGGGATAGGGGGCCATTGCGACGTGTCCGGGCACGCCATGCTGGGGCCGTATGCGCTATTTGCTGATTTTGCTTCTGGGCTGCTTGCCCGTGCTGGCCACTGCGGTCGATTTCGACGACACCACCCGGTACCTTTCGCTGGGCAGCACCATGCAGGTCTATGAAGACCGCGAGGGCAGCGCCAGCATCGCCCAGGTTACCGCGCCCACCTTCGCCAAGCGTTTTCGCCTGCACCGTGAACAAGTGCTGAATGCCGGCTATTCGACTTCGGTGTTCTGGCTCAAGGTCGATTTGCGCTACCTGGCCTCGGCCAACCCCGCACCGCGCCAATGGTTGCTGGAGCTGGCGTACCCGCCGCTGGATCACCTCGAGCTCTATCTGCCGGGCGCCGATGGTACCTACCGCCTGGCACAGCGTACCGGCGATGCCTTGCCCTACGACAGCCGGCAGATCCGCCAGAACAACTACCTGTTCGAACTGCCGCTGCAGCCCAATCAGGCGACCACCGTCTACCTGCGCCTGCACAGCCAGGGCTCGGTGCAGGCGCCGTTGGCGCTGTGGTCTGCCGAGGCCTACATGGAAGAGCAGCCCACGCGCCTGTATGTGCTGGGGATGATCTACGGGGTGTTGCTGGTGATGCTGGTGTACAACCTGTTCATCTTCCTCAGCGTTCGGGACGTCAGTTACCTCTACTACATCCTCTATATTGCCTCGTTCGGCTTCTACCAGGTGTCGGTCAACGGCGCAGGGGTGGCGTACTTCTGGCCGAACAGCCCCTGGTGGGCGAATGCCGCCACGCCCTTGTTCATCGGTGCTGCCGGCTTGTTCGGTTGCCAGTTCGCCCGCCACTTCCTGCGCCTGGGCACGATCAGCCGAGGGTTCGATCGGCTGCTGCAACTGTTGATGCTCGGGGCAGTGCTGGTGATGCTGCTGGCGGTGAGCATGCCCTATGGCATTGCCTTGCGCATGGCCACTGTGCTGGCCCTGCTGTTCACCGTCAGCATTTTCACTGCGGGGCTATACGCCTGGGTGCGCGGTCTGCGCGTGGCTCGCTGGTTCATCATTGCCTGGACGGCGTTCCTGCTGGGCGGGCTGGTCAATACCCTGATGGTGCTGGGGTACCTGCCCAATGTGTTCCTGACCATGTATGCCAGCCAGCTCGGTGCGGCGTTGGAAGTGGCGTTGTTGTCCCTGGCGCTGGCCGACCGTATCAACAGCATGCGCGAACAGCAGGCGCAGACCCTGCGTGATACCGGGCGGACACTGGAACAACTGAACCAGCAGCTGGCCAGGAGCAACCACCTCAAGGATGAATTCCTCGCCACGATCACCCATGAACTGCGCACCCCGATGAACGGTGTTATCGGCTCGCTGGAGCTGATGCACACGTTGCCGCTGAGCGCCGAGATGGCCCAGTACCATCGCACGGCGGTGGGCTCTGCGCAGAACATGATGGACATGGTCGACGATATTCTTACCCTCACCGAGCTGCAGGCAGGTCGCCTGCGCGCGCAGCCGGTGCCGTTCAGCTTGCGCCGCACGCTTCAGGACCTGCGTGCCGGCTACGCTGGAACGGCCCTTGGCAAAGGGCTTTACCTGAGCCTGGACATTCCCGCAGAGCTGCCGGACGAACTGCTTGGCGATGCGCATAAGTTGACGCGCTGCCTGGGTTGCCTGGTGGACAATGGCCTGAAGTTCACCCACCAGGGCGGTGTGATGGTTCAGGTGCGCGGCCGTCGGCTTGGGCCCGACAGCCTGGCGCTGACCTTCACCGTCAGTGACAGCGGCATCGGCTTCGATGACCTGGACCAGGCGATCCTGTATCAGCGCTTCTTCCAGGTCGATGGCTCGATGACCCGGCGCTACGGTGGGCTGGGCATCGGCCTGTCGATCTGCCGGCAGTTGGGCGAGGTGCTGGGGGGCACGTTGATGCATGAGTCTACGCGGGGGTTGGGCAGCCGTTTCGAGTTGACGCTGAATGTGGCGATAGCGCAGGTGCAGGTAACGGCGGGCAGGGCGGCTTCGGGGGTTACCCGGTTCTGAAGGCTGCCGGGCGCATGCCACGATGGTGTGCGTTGCCACCTGTTTAGTCATTATTGGCACTTTGACTGGCCCACAGGGAGTGCTTCACTGGGACTTTCATGCATACCCGGCCCCAGGAGCTCCCGATGAACCTGCACCAGTACGCTGAAACCCACGAAGTCACCAATCAGCCACCGTCCCTCGACGGCGCCAACCTGTACCGCCTGGACCTGCCACTGCAGGAGTGGTCGCGGCGTTTCGGTGCCTGCTGGGCCGAATCGCGGATCGATGCCTACGGTGCCTTGGCCGGTGGGCCCCTGATGGCCGCAGGCTTTCTGGCCAACGCGCACAAACCAGCGTTCAGCAGCCATGACCGTTACGGGCACCGCATCGACCTGGTGGAGTTCCACCCCGCCTACCACGAGCTGATGCGTACGGCCGTCGAACACGGCCTGCCGTCGTTGCCCTGGGCCGAGCCGCGCCCCGGCGCCCATGTAGCCCGGGCATCGATGACCTACCTGCACAGCCAGGCAGAAGCCGGTACCGGTTGCCCGCTGACCATGACCTTTGCCGCTGTCCCCGCACTCAGGCTGCAGCCTGAGCTGGCCGAGTACTGGTTGCCGAAGATTCTTGCCCGCGAGTACGACCCCCGCAACGTCGGCGATCAGCACAAGGCGGGCGTGACCATCGGCATGGCCATGACAGAAAAGCAGGGCGGTACCGATGTACGCGCCAACACCACCCGCGCCTATCCTGTCGGCAGCCCGGGGCCGGGCCAGGCCTACGAGCTGGTTGGTCATAAATGGTTCTGTTCGGCGCCGATGTGCGACGCCTTCCTGACACTGGCGCAGACCGACAAAGGCTTGAGCTGTTTCCTCTTGCCACGCCATCGCCCGGATGACAGCCGTAACCAGTTCTACATCCAGCGCCTGAAGAACAAGCTCGGCAACAGCTCGAATGCTTCCAGCGAGGTGGAGCTGCGTGGCGCTCTGGCCTGGATGGTCGGCGAGGAGGGGCGGGGAGTGCCAACCATCATCGAGATGGTGGCCATGACCCGCTTCGACTGCATGGTCGGCTCAAGCGCCCTGATGCGCCAGGCCTTGACCCAGGCTACCCACCACTGCGCGCACCGCAAGGTCGGCGGCCGGGTACTGAGCGAGCAGCCGCTGATGCAGAACGTGCTGGCCGATCTGGCACTGGAAAGCGAAGCGGCCCTGGCCTTGAGCCTGCGCATGGGGCAAGCGCTAGAGCAACTCGATGATCCGCAGCAGGCGCACTTCGCCCGGTTGGTCACGGCGGTGGGCAAGTACTGGATCTGCAAGCGCGCGCCCGCGATGATCAACGAAGCTGCCGAATGCCTGGGCGGCGCCGGTTATGTCGAGGACAGCATCCTGCCGCGCTTGTACCGCGAAGCACCGGTCAATTCCACTTGGGAGGGGTCGGGCAACGTCCAGTGCCTGGACGTACTGCGTGCCTTGTCCAAGGAGCCGGGTGTGCTCGATGCGCTGTTCGCTGAACTGGGCGATGGCCATGGCGATCCACGGCTGGCGGCGCACATCGGCAATCTCAAGGGCGCGTTCGCCGATACGGGCGACATTCAGTATCGTGCCCGGCAGCTGACCGAGGACATCGCCCTGGCCCTGCAGGCCAAGCTGTTGCTGGAAGCGGGCAACACCTCGGTCAGCGATGCCTTCATCGGCAGCCGGCTGGCCGGCGGCGGCCGCGTTTACGGGGCATTGCCGCGCGGCGCCGATGTCCAGGCGCTGGTGGCACGGGCCACGCCGGTCTGGCCCGGCTGACAGGGGGTGTTTTTACCGGCGAAGGCAGGCAAGATGGCTGACATGCATGTCCAGACAGGAAGCACAGTGTGAGCCAAGCCTTTGTAGTCGTTGATACCCCCGAACAGGCCGTCGACCGTCTGGCGGCCTTGCATGAACAGGCCACCGGGGCCCTCAGCCAGGCCCTCAAGCGTTACCTGAAGGACCGCACCGAGCCGGACGCCGACGAGCGCGCCGTTTACCGCTACCCGGCCTTGCGCCTGACCTACTACAGCCACGGCGAAGTCGCCGCCACCACCCGTGCCTATGCCAAGGTACAGGTGGCGGGCACCTACAGCGTCACAGTCACTCAGCCTGCGGCATTTCGGGGTTATCTGCTCGAGCAGTTGCGCCCCTTGATGCACGACTACACCGTGACCGTCGAGGTAGGCGTCAGCGAGCAGAACATCCCGTACCCTTACGTGGTCGACCAGGGCGATGAACTGGCGGGCAGCGGCATCACTGCCGCCGAGCTGGCACGGGTATTCCCCAGTACCGACCTGTCCGCCGCCACCGACGACATTGCCGATGGCCTGTGCGACTGGGGCAGTGCCCAGACACTGCCACTGGCGCTGTTCGACGCCGCCCGCGTGGACTTCTCGCTGCGCCGCCTGGTGCACTACACCGGCAGCGACTGGCGCCATGTGCAGCCTTGGATCCTGCTGACCAACTACCACCGCTATGTCGACCAGTTCATCAGCCATGGCCTTGAACAGCTGCGTGACGACCCGCGCTTCGTGCGCATGGTGCTGCCGGGCAACGTGGCGATCGAAAAAGGCATGGACCATGGTGAGGCCCAGGCCCTGGTGGCCAGCGTGGTCTGGCACCGCTATCAGATGCCGGCGTATCACCTGATCGCCGCTGATGGTGATGGTGTCACCCTGGTCAACATCGGTGTCGGCCCGTCCAACGCCAAGAACATCACCGACCACCTGGCCGTGCTGCGTCCGCATTGCTGGCTGATGATCGGCCACTGCGGGGGCCTGCGTCAGTCGCAGACCATCGGGGACTATGTGCTGGCGCACGCTTACATGCGCCGCGACGGTATCCTTGACCGGGTGGTGCCGCCGAACATCCCGATCCCGGCCCTGGCCGAGGTGCAACTGGCGTTGCAGGAGGCGGCAGCCCAGGTTACCGGCGAGCGGGGCGAGGAATTGAAGAAGCGCCTGCGCACCGGCACCGTGCTGACATACGACGACCGTAACTGGGAGCTGCGCTGGGCCCAGGAACGGCCGCTGATCAACCTGTCGCGGGCCGTGGCGGTAGACATGGAGAGCGGCACCATCGCCGCCCAGGGTTATCGCCTGCGAGTGCCATATGGCACCTTGCTGTGTGTGTCCGACAAACCGCTGCACAGCGAAATCAAGCTGCCTGGGTCGGCCAACGCCTTCTACAACCGCGCGGTCAGCCAGCACTTGAAGATCGGTATCGCCGCCCTCGACCTACTGCGCACCGAGCTCAATTCGCTGCACTCGCGTAAACTGCGCAGCTTCGATGAGCCGCCGTTCCGCTGAGGATCCATGCCACTGCCACCCCGTTCCAAGCCGCGCCACCCCAAGGCGCGGCCTGCCGGCCCAAAGCGCCAGCCCAAGGCGCCACCGGCCGAGCCTCGCCTGATCCTGTTCAACAAGCCGTTCGATGTGCTTACCCAGTTCAGCGACAGCGATGGCCGTGCCACGCTCAAGGATTACATCGATATTCCCGGCATTTACCCGGCCGGGCGGCTGGATCGTGACAGTGAAGGGTTGCTGTTGCTGACCAACGACGGCGGTTTGCAGGCGCGCATCGCTGACCCCAGGCACAAGCTGGCCAAGACGTACTGGGTACAGGTGGAAGGCGAGCCGAGCGATGAGCAGCTAACGCGTTTGCGTGAGGGCGTGCAGCTCAATGACGGGCCGACCTTGCCTGCCGAAGCACGGCGCCTCGATGAGCCTGAGCTGTGGCCGCGCAACCCGCCGGTACGCTTTCGCAAGAGCGTGCCGACCAGTTGGCTGGAGCTGGTGATTCGCGAGGGGCGTAACCGCCAGGTGCGGCGCATGACAGCGGCGGTGGGCTTGCCGACTTTGCGCCTGGTGCGGGTGCGGATCGGTGATTGGGCGCTGGATGGGCTGGAGCAGGGGTGTTGGCGCGAGGTGCCGGCCAAGCTGTAATGCTCGCTGGCTTCATCGCCGGCAAGCCGGCCCCCACAGAAAATGCGCAGGCCTTGGCATTTGTGGGCGCCGCCTTGCCGGCGATGCGGCTTGAGAGGGCGCTACACCCCTTCCAGAAACCCCACGACCACGGTCTTGATGATAAAGGCCAGCACCCCCAGCCCCAGCACGAAGAACAGGATCATCGTGCCAAAGCGCCCGGCCTTGGATTTCTTTGCCAAGTCCCAGACGATGAAGCCCATGAAACCGATCAGCACGGTGACCAGGATGATCATCATCCATTCTTCGAATACAGCCGGATCCATCTGTGTGTTCTCCAGGCAAGCTCAGCAGCCAATCAACGAAGGTGGGTCAGGGGCAGTTCGGTACTCGCCAGCACCTGATTGAGCACGAAGCTCGAGCGCACGCTGGTGACGCCTTCGATGCGGGTCAGGCTGCCCAATAGCAGTTTCTGGTAGTGATCCATGTCCGGTACCACCACCTTGAGCTGATAGTCGGCATCCATGCCGGTTACAAGGCTGCATTCGAGCACCTGTGGCAAGTTGCGGATGGCCGCCTCGAAGGTCTCGAAGCGCTCCGGGGTGTGCCGGTCCATGCCGATCAGCACGTAAGCCGTCAGGCTCAGGCCAAGCTTTTTGCGGTCGAGCAGGGCGACTTGCCGTGAGATATAGCCGTCGTCTTCCAGTTGCTTGACCCGACGAGAGCAGGGTGAGGGCGACAGGCCAATGCGTTCGGCCAGCTCCTGGTTGGAAATGCGCGCATCGCGCTGCAATTCGGCGAGGATGCTCAGGTCGTAGCGGTCAAGCTTGCTCATGGAAAAGGCCTTTTCTGATCAGATTGCGGTGAATTATCGATCCAGGGTTAAAAATTGCGCAAGTGCTATTTATCTGAGCAATCTTCGCAATCCGCTGCCGCCCCCTGTCCCGTATCTTTATCAACAGAATCACTGCCCGGACATCAGTCCACGGCGACGCGCCCTAGGCTGGCGGTCGCGGCCAGCCATCCAACAGGATCCGCCAGGCCCCCGGGCTACGTACCTCCACAAGAGCGTATGAGGTGAGCCGGCACCACAAGTGCCGAGCACGGACGACAATTCTCAAAGGGAGGCCTCAAGGCCTCCCTTTTTTCATGGCCGCGATTTCATCTGTTTGTCCGTTACAGGCACGGTAGACTGGCAGCGTGCCGTTATCTTGACCGTGAGGAACAACATGAAGTCGCGCATCTGGCAGTTGGCAGGTGTTGGTTTGCTTGGCGTGAGCATCTGCCTGGGGGCGATGGCCCAGGGCCCTGACGACGGGCATGGTGGCAATGGCCGGCAGGATCCCAACGGTAGTTACGAAGGCCGTTCGCCGCTCAACTCGCGCGATGAAGTGCACCAGACCCAGCCCGCCCGCCAGGGCTACTACCAGGATATTCCCCGGCGCAATGCCGATTACCGGCACTGGGAGGCTGGCGGCCCTGGTCAACGGCCTGGTGGCGACTGGCAGGGGCGGCCGGATGGCCATGGCAATGGCTGGGGGCCGGGGCCGCAGTATCGCCCCGGGCACAGCATCGACCATTTCCCGGACCGCTACTGGAAAGTGCCCTACCGTGGGCAGGACTATTTTTACTCAGGTGGTTACTGGTACCGCCCGCATGGCGGCAGCTACATCGTGGTAGCCCCGCCGTACGGGGTGCGGGTCGGCTACCTGCCATCCTATGCACGTGAAGTGTGGGTGGGGGGTGCCCTGCTCTTCCTGGTGGCCGATACGTATTACCAGTACCTGGCAGACAGCCAGGAGTACGTGGTGGTCAGCCCGCCTGCGGTTGCACCGGCACCGATGCCCGTGGCGCAAGCCCCTTCAGGCAACGCATACGATGTGGTGGCCTACCCGATGCATGGGCAAGGCCAGGAGCAGCAGGACCAGGACCGCTACCAGTGTCACCGTTGGGCGGTGAGCCAGTCCAACTTCGACCCTGCAACCGCCCCCAGCGCACCGCCGGCCAATGTTGCAGACAACTACCGGCGGGCGCTGGGGGCGTGTTTCAGTGGCCGGGGCTACAGTATCAATTGAGCCTCAGACGGGGTCGGCATGCACCATCACATCGGCCTGTGGATAACGCTGGCGGATGACTTCAGAGGCCTGAACGCACAGGGCATGTGCTTCGTGCAACGGCAACTGCCCCGGCAGCTCCAGATGCAGTTGCACGAACCACTGATTGCCCGACACCCTGGTGCGCAGGTCATGCACCCCCTTGACCCCGGCAATGCCCAGCACCAGTTCGACCATGCCCTCGCCGATGTCGCCGGGCAGTTCCTTGTCCATCAGGATTGCCGTGCTTTCCCGGGCGATCTGCAGTGCACTCCACAGGATGTACAGCGCGATACCCAGGCCAAACAGCGCATCCAGCTGCGGCCAGCCGTAGCGTGCCAGCAGCAAGGCCAGCAGGATGCTGCCGTTTAGCAGCAGGTCAGAGCGATAATGCAGCGAGTCGGCACGCACCGCCGTTGAGCCTGTCACACGCACCACCTTGCGTTGCAGCGCCAGCAAGGCCAGCGTCAGTACCAGCGACAGCAACATCACGCCGATACCGATTGCAGTATCACCCAAGGGCTGTGGCGATTGCAGGCGCTCGGCGGCCTGAACCCCGATCAGTACCGCACTCACGCCGATGAACACTGCCTGGGCCATGCCCGCCAAGGCTTCTGCCTTGCCGTGGCCGAAGCGATGGTCATCATCAGCCGGGCGTAGCGCATAGTGCACTGCGAGCAGGTTGAGGAACGAGGCGACCGCGTCCAGCGCCGAATCGGTCAGCCCGGCCAGCAGGCTGACCGAGCCACTCAGCCACCAGGCCACGGCCTTGCTCAGCACGAGGATGCTGGCCACCGCGAGCGAGGCGCGGGTGGCCAGGCGTAGCAGGCGCTGGTGTTCAGCCGAGGTGATCATGCCGAGGGTGGTTTCCTTGCAGGGTTCAGGCTGTCGGCACCAGGCCGAACGCTGCCAGTTGCTCGACGCTGCCGCGATGCTGGATCAACCGCGGGTCGTCCAGCGGCAGGCGCTGGCCCAGTTCGCTTTCGAGAATGGCCTGCAGCTTGAGGTTGTCGACCTTGCCATCGGGCTTGATGGCCTCGCGCAGTTTTTCTGGCGCTACTTGTGCCGTGGTGCCCCCAGGGTAGTAGATGGCGCCGGTGGCGAAGTCGACGCCAAAGGCAATCAGGCCTGGGATCACGTAGAACAGGATGCCGATGGCATCGAGGGCGACGATTACCGGGTCGACCTTGCCCTCGATCTGCCCGCGGCGTTCGGGGTAGAACAGCGTGCCGCAGGCCGTCAGCTGGGTCAGCAAGGTGGCGATGAGGGCGCCACCGATGACGCGGGATGGGATGCGCATTTGAATCTCCGAAGAAAGTTGCCACAAGGTGGGGCGATACGCCGGCACCTGATGCTAAGACCATGATAGAGCAGGCTGGGTTCGCCGTTATACTCGCCAGACTGTTCGAGGACCACCATGATTTCCTTACCAATCGATGCTGCCCTGCCGGCTTTGCGCCATGCCTTGGAAAACCGTCACGAAGCGGTGCTCGAGGCGCCGCCCGGCGCAGGCAAGACCACCCGTGTACCGCTGGCACTGTTGAATGAACCCTGGCTGGCCGGGCAGACCATCGTGATGCTGGAGCCGCGCAGGCTGGCGGCGCGTGCGGCGGCCGAACGGCTGGCCAGCGAGCTGGGCGAAAAAGTCGGCGAAACCGTGGGTTACCGCATTCGCCTGGACAGCAAGGTCGGGCCCAATACCCGTATCGAAGTGGTCACCGAAGGCATCCTGACCCGCCGGTTGCAGGCAGACCCTGCGCTGGAGGGCGTAGGGCTGCTGATCTTCGATGAGTTTCACGAGCGCAGCCTGGATGCCGACCTGGCCCTGGCGCTGAGTCTCAATGGCCGGGAGCTGCTGCGCGACGACCCGCCGCTGAAAATTTTGCTGATGTCCGCAACCCTGGAGGGCGAGCGCCTGTCCCGGCTGCTCGACGACGCGCCGGTGATCAGCAGCGAAGGCCGCATGTACCCGGTTGATATTCGTTGGGGCCGGCCGTTCCAGCCTGGGGAATTCATCGAGCCACGGGTGGTGGACAGCGTGCTACAGGCCTTGGCCGATCAACCCGGCAGTGTGCTGGTGTTCCTCCCAGGCCAGGCTGAGATCCGTAGGGTTCACCAACGTTTGCAGGAATCATTGGCCGAGCGCCCGGACATTCTGCTGTGCCCCTTGCATGGCGAACTCGACCTCAATGCCCAGCGTGCCGCCATCGATCCGGCGCCCCAGGGCCTGCGCAAGGTCGTGCTGGCCACAAACATCGCCGAGACCAGCCTGACCATCGACGGCGTGCGCGTGGTCATCGATGCCGGCCTTGCCCGGGTACCGCGTTTCGACCCCGGCAGCGGCATGACGCGCCTGGACACCCAACGCATCTCCCGTGCCAGCGCCACCCAGCGGGCTGGCCGTGCCGGGCGCCTGGAGCCGGGCGTGTGCTACCGCTTGTGGTCAGAGGCGCAGCACGACCAGCTGGCAGCGCATGGCAGTGCCGAAATCCTCCAGGCAGACCTTGCTGGCCTGGCGCTGCAACTTGGCCGATGGGGTGTTGCGCCTGACCAGTTGCGTTGGCTGGACCAGCCTCCAGCGGCGGCATTTTCCCAGGCGCAGGACCTGCTGGCGCGGCTTGGCGCTTTCAAGCTGGGCAGCCGCGACAACCTCAGTGAACACGGCCAGGCCATGGCCGAGCTTCCGGCTCACCCGCGAATCGCTCACCTGCTGCTGCGCGGCCAGGACCTGGGCTTGGCCGCGATGGCTTGCGATGTTGCCGCCTTGTTGGGCGAGCGCGACATCCAGCGCGCAGGTGGCGCCGACCTGCATGACCGGCTGGCGCTGATCAGCGGTGACAGCAAGGCCAGCCGTGGCGGCCAGGGCGGTGTGCAGCGTGCCCGGCAGTTGGCCCGCCAGTATCGGGGGCTGCTGCGCGGCAAGGCCGGTGCGGCGGTTGCCGATCCCGAGCATCCACGCTGGCTCGGCGCCCTGCTGGCGTTGGCCTATCCCGACCGGGTTGCCCAGCAGCGTCGTGAGGGCGGGGCCGAGTATCGCCTGGCCAACGGCCGTGCCGCTTTGTTCGCCGAGGCCGATGCGCTGATGAAATGCCCGTGGTTGGTCATCGCCGACCTGGGCAGCCGCCAGGGGCAGCGGGAAGAGCGGATTTACCTGGCTGCCGAATTCGACCCGGCGCTGCTCGACGATGTGCTGGCCGAACAGGTGGAGCGCGTCGACATTCTCGACTGGGACGAGCGCGAGCAGGTGTTGCGTGCCGAGCGTCAGACCAAGGTCGGCGAACTGGTACTCAGCCGTGAACCGTTGCCTGGGCTGGATGATGACGCCCGCGCCAGGGCACTGCTAGGCCTGGTGCGGCGCAAAGGCCTGAACCTGCTGAACTGGACGCCAGAGTTGCGCCAGTGGCAGGCGCGAATAGCGCTGTTGCGCCAGCTCGACCTGGAAAAAGACGGCCACAGCGAGTGGCCCGACCTGGGCGACGAGGCGCTGCTGGCCAGCCTGGAGCACTGGCTGCAGCCTTATCTGGGCAAAGTCTCCCGCCTGAGCCATTTCGCCGCCCTGGACCTGCCTTCGATCTTGCGTAATCTGTTGCCCTGGCCGCTGCCCCAGCGCCTGGACGAATGGGCGCCCGCGCACCTGGCTGTGCCGTCGGGCTCCAGTATCCGCCTCGACTACAGTGAAAACCCGCCGATCCTCGCCGTGCGCCTGCAAGAGCTGTTCGGCCTGGCTGACACGCCGCGCATCGCCCAAGGTCGCCAGCAGGTCAAGCTGCACCTGCTGTCGCCAGCGCGCCGGCCAGTGCAGGTGACGCAGGATTTGGCCAACTTCTGGCGCACCACCTATGCAGAGGTGAAGAAGGACCTCAAGGGTAGATACCCCAAGCATTACTGGCCGGACGACCCGCTGGTGGCGGAGGCCACCGCGCGGGCCAAACCGCGCGGTACCTGACTGGGAGGCAGTTCAGGCGTCGTTCTTGCTCTCCAGCAGCATGAACAGGCGATACAGCACCACGGTGCTGAACAACTGCAGGAAGCCGAGCAGGCTGGCCATGGCCAGCTCCAGGGCGGGGGCAGGCTCGGGGAAGGCAATCAACAGCAGCCCGTCGATCAGCCAGATCGGGGCGAGCACGGCAAGTACGCAGAGCATGATGCGCATGAAGTGCCCGGTGGTCATGCGTGCGCTTTCGCGCATCGACTGCACCACCGGCAGGCCGCGCAGCACCAGCAGATACTCGGCGAACACCAGGTTGATCATGATCCATACCCCCGGGAAGACCAGCAGCGCCAGCCCCGCCATGATCAGCAGCGAACTGATCATGATCAGCAGTGCCAATTGCGGCCATAGCTGCATGGCGCGGGCAAACAGCTCGCGTTTGGGGATCTCCTGGCCGTTGCTGCGGGTGTCGAGGTAAAGAATCAGCGCTGCACTGTAAAGCGGGTAGAACAGCAGGCTCACCAGCATGCTGTAGGCCGGTGATGCCTGGTCGCCCAACTGCTGGTACAACAGTTGGGTTACCAGGGCTTCGAGTACGACCAGCGGCAAGCACAGCGGGATGATGTTTGCCAGGTGGCGGCGGAAGAAGTAGAGGGAGTCGCGCAAAACGCTCAGCGGATTCATCGGTCAACATCGCATGGCAGTAAAAGCAGGGGCCTAACTTTAGCCCAGAGCAGTCAATTGCTGAAAAAAGTTTCACCAGGCCAGTGATTGAATCCGCCGCCTGCGCGCCCCATCTTTGACACGTCCGATGTCCCGCTTCCCACGAGGTAGCCCATGAACACTGAAGAACAAACCCTGATCGATGGCCTGTTTGGCCGCATCAAACAAGCCGAAGACCCCAGCCAGCCGCGTGATGCACAGGCCCAGGCGCGCATCGAGGAACACCTGCGCGAGCAGCCGGCGGCGCCTTACTACATGGCCCAGGCAATCCTGGTACAGGAGGCTGCGCTCAAGCGCCTGGACGAACAGAACAAGCAACTGGAAGCAGAGCTCAAACAGGCTCGTGCCCAGGTCGAGGCTTCCCGCACCAGCAGCACCAGCAGTGGTGGCTTCCTCTCCAGCATCTTTGGCGCCAGTGGGCGTAATCCGCAGCCTGCCCAACCATCACAGCAGCCCCAGCGGCCTGCCACGCCGGTCGCGTCGGCAGGCGGTTGGCGTGAGCCGAGTGCCCCTGGCTTCTCCCAGCCGCAGGCTGCGCAACCTGGTTTCGGCGCCGCGCCGGCTCGGGGTGGTGCCAGCAGCTTCCTGGGTGGTGCGATGCAGACCGCTGCCGGTGTGGCCGGTGGTGTGTTGCTGGCACAAGGCATCAGCAGCCTGTTCAACCACCACTCGCAGCCGGAAGAGGTGGTTGAGGTGATCAAGGAAGAACCGGCCCCGGCCAGTGATACCGCTGGCTGGAACGACGAGGGCGCGCAGCCGCAGGTGGCCGACAATGGTGGCTGGGGCGCTGACCAGGGTGGTTTCGCTGAAAGCGATTATGGCAGCGATGATGGCGGCTTCTTCTCGGACGACGACACCTTCGTCTGATCGGTCTGGCATACTGCTGGCATTTTCGGGGGCGCGTTGCGCCCCTTCAGCCGAGGGTATGTAGTGAAGAAAATCGCACTGTTCGCCGATGTGCAGAACCTCTACTACACCGTGCGCCAGGCCCATGGCTGTCACTTCAACTACACCGCGCTGTGGTCTGAAGTCAGCCGCGAGGGTGAGATCGTCGAGGCCGTGGCGTATGCCATCGACCGTGGGGACAGCAAACAGCAGCAGTTCCAGCAGATCCTGCGCAACCTTGGTTTCGATGTGCGCCTCAAGCCGTTCATACAGCGCAGCGATGGTTCGGCCAAAGGTGACTGGGATGTGGGGATAACCCTGGATGTTATCGATGCAGCCAGCCGCGTCGATCAGGTAGTACTGGCTTCGGGCGATGGTGATTTCGACCTGCTGCTGGAGCGGGTGATACAGCGTCATGGCGCCGAGGCGGTGGTCTACGGTGTGCCGGGGTTGACCGCCATGTCGCTGATACGGGCGGCCAGCCGCTATGTGCCGATCGAAGGGCGTCTGTTGTTGAAGCATTGAGGTTCGGCGGCGCTTGATCGCCATTGCGCCGGATACCCAGCCATTACGCAAATTGTGCCGCCCAATTAATCCGGTTTTGTAACTTAATCTTGGTGGCGAGGCTCCCTAAACTCATTCCCCCGTAAACGGATTTCGAGTTTTGCCATGCCTGCCTCCCGCCGCTTCCCGTTATTGCTGATTGGTGCCTTTCTGGCCTTGTACCTGGTCTGGGGCTCGACCTACCTGTTCATTCGCATCGGTGTGGAGTCCTGGCCGCCGATGCTGATGGCCGGGGTGCGATTCCTTATCGCCGGCGGCCTGCTCTACGGGTTTTTGCGCTGGCGCGGGGTGCCGGCACCGACCTGGCCGCAATGGCGTGCAGCAGGGGCAGTGGGTTTTCTGCTGCTCAGTTGCGGCAATGGCGGCGTGACGGTTGCAGAGCATGCTGGCGTTGCCTCCGGCGTCGCTGCGCTGGCGGTGGCTACGGTGCCGCTGTTTACCTTAGTGTTTGGCCTGCTGTTCGGCCATCGCAATTCGCGCCTGGAGTGGGCAGGCATCTTCCTTGGGCTGGTTGGCATCGGCCTGCTCAACCTCGGCTCTAACCTGCAGGCCAGCCCCATCGGTGCGGCGCTGATCCTGTTTGCGGCTGCCGCGTGGGCGTTCGGGTCGGTCTGGAGCAAGAGCCTGCCGTTACCCCAAGGCCCCATGGCCAGTGCGGCCGAGATGCTGGTCGGTGGTGCGGTATTGCTGCTGGGCAGCGTCCTGTCGGGTGAGCGCCTGACTCAGATGCCCACTGCTGCAGGCTGGGGCGCATTGGCTTATCTGGTCTTGTTCGGCTCGATCCTGGCATTCAGCGCCTACATGTACCTGCTCAAGCATGTGCGCCCGGCGGCCGCCACCAGCTATGCCTATGTCAACCCGGCGGTTGCAGTGTTGCTTGGTATCATCTTTGCCGGCGAGCAGATCGGCGCAGAGGAATGCCTGGCGATGGCGGTGATCATCAGTGCCGTGGTGCTGATCGGCCTGCCGCAGTGGCGCAGGCCGGCGCAGCCCACTGCATCGCTCGAGGGCGAAACCTGCAAGTAGGCCGGGGTGTTGCGGTAAACTTGCCGCCTTCGCTGAACCCCCTGACGGTATTGCCATGAATTTCGCCAAACTCGGCCTGATCGAACCGTTGCTGCGTACCCTGCAGCAGCTGGACTACACCACCCCGACCCCGGTTCAGGCCCAGGCCATCCCCGCCGTGCTGGCCGGCCGCGACCTGATGGCCGCAGCCCAGACCGGCACCGGCAAGACTGCCGGTTTTGCGCTGCCTGTGCTGCAGCGCCTTGCCCTGGAAGGGGAAAAGGTCGCCAGCAACTCGATCCGTGCCCTGGTGTTGGTACCGACCCGTGAATTGGCCGAGCAGGTGCACAACAACGTGCGCGAATACGCCGAAAACCTGCCGCTGAGCACGTACGCGGTGTATGGCGGGGTCAGCATCAACCCGCAAATGATGCGCCTGCGTCGTGGCGTCGACCTGCTGGTGGCTACCCCGGGGCGCTTGCTCGACCTGTTCCGCCAGAACGCGGTGAAGTTCAACCAGGTGCAGACCCTGGTGCTCGACGAAGCCGACCGCATGCTCGACCTGGGTTTTGCCGAAGAGCTGCAGTCGGTATACGCGGCCCTGCCGCGCAAGCGCCAGACGCTGCTGTTCTCCGCTACCTTCTCCGACCAGATCCGCATGCTGGCAGGGCTGGCGCTCAATGACCCGCTGAGTATCGAGGTCAGCCCGCGCAACGCGGCTGCCACCACGGTCAAGCAATGGCTGGTGCCGGTGGACAAGAAGCGCAAGGTCGACCTGTTCTGCCATCTGCTGCGCAAGCAGCGCTGGAAGCAGGTACTGGTGTTTGCCAAGACTCGCAATGGCGTAGACCAGTTGGTGGAGCGGCTGCTGGGCGAGGGAGTGAACGCCGATGGCATTCACGGTGACCGCCCGCAAGCCACGCGCCAGCGCGCGCTGGACAGCTTCAAGACCCGTGAGATCCAGGTACTGGTCGCCACCGACGTTGCCGCCCGCGGCCTGGACATCGACGACCTGCCGTTGGTGGTCAACCTCGACCTGCCGATCGTGGCCGAGGATTATGTGCACCGTATTGGTCGCACGGGCCGTGCGGGCAACAAGGGCGAGGCGATTTCGCTGGTGTGCGCGGATGAGGTGCAGCAGTTGGCAACGATCGAGACGCTGATTCGTCAGACCTTGCCGCGCCACGAGGAACCGGACTTCATTCCCGATCACCGGGTGCCGATGACCGATGCCAGTGGCCAGGTGATCAAGAAGCCGAAAAAGCCCAAGAAGCCGAAAGAGAACAGTGCCAAGCGCGGGCTGGGGCGCTGGATGGACAGTGGCGACGAGGCTCCGGTCAAGTCGGTGCGCAAAGTGCCGAGCTTCAATACCGGGCCGAAGAAGCGCAAGCCTTGAGGTTTTGGGGCTGCTTTGCAGCCCTTTCGCGACACAAGGCCGCTCCTACGGACGGTCGCGAAAGGGTCGCAAAGCGGCCCCCGCATCCTGTCAGGAAGACCGTGCCAGCCAATCCGCCGCCGCCCGCCCGGCCCGCAACCCACTGGCAAAGCACGCCGTCAACAGATACCCCCCCGTCGGCGCCTCCCAGTCCAGCATCTCGCCGGCACAGAACACGCCAGGCATGCCCTTGAGCATCAAGCCCTCATCCAGCCCCTCGAAGCGCACGCCACCGGCACTGCTGATAGCCTCGTCCAGCGGCCGGGTGCGTACCAGCGTGATGGGTAGCGCCTTGATCGCCCGTGCCAACGCGGCCATATCGGCAAATGTCGCCTGATCCGTCAGTTCACGCAGCAGTCCCGCCTTCGCCCCGTCGATGCCCAACTGGCTGTGCAGGTGCTTGGCCATCGACCGCGACCCCCGCGGCTTGGCCAGGGCCTGGGCAATCTTGTCCACAGGCTTGTCCGGCAGCAGGTCGAGCAGCAGCGTTGCCTGGCCGTCGCGGTTGATAGCCTCGCGCAACGGTGCAGACCAGGCATATACCAGGCTGCCCTCGACACCCTGGGCGGTAAGGATGAACTCACCTTTGCGCGTTGCCGTGCCTGGCATGCCCAAGGCGATGTTCTTCAGTGGCGCGCCGGCGAACTTGTCCTTGAGCAGCGCACTCCAGCCTGCGACTTCAAACCCGCAGTTGCTCGCTTGCAAGGGGGAGATATCCACAGCCCGTTCGGCCAGCACAGGTTGCCAGGCGCCGTCGGAGCCCAGCCTGGCCCAGCTGCCACCACCCAAGGCCAACACAACAACATCAGCCTTTACCTGCAGTTCGCCCTGTGGATAAGCGATTTGCAAGGCGCCGTCGGCGTGCCAGCCCAGCCAGCGATGGCGGGTGTGGATAACCACGCCGCTGTCGCGCAGGCGTTTGAGCCAGGCGCGCAGCAACGGCGCGGCTTTCATGTCGGTCGGGAATACTCGGCCCGAAGTGCCCACGAAGGTTTCGATGCCCAAGCCGTGAATCCACTGGCGCAGGGCATCGGCATCGAAGTCGCCCAGCAGCCGCTTTATCTCGCTTTCGCGTTCGGCATAGCGCGCCACGAACTGGGGATAGGG
>NZ_MOMO01000206.1:0-1026 GCF_009933855.1 Pseudomonas sp. SG-MS2
GGGAGCGCAGCATCGGGCATCAGGTGGACGCTTGGAATGTGGGGATGATGGATCCCTTACGTTTTATCCCGCCAGCTTTTCAGCTGCTGGAGGATCGGCAGGCTTCTTTCCTGGCGCCCGATGAACCGATGCTCATCGCTGGCATCTTTCAGTTCACGCTCGATGCCAGCTTGTTGATCATCCCCAAAACGATGTCAGCACGCCCGGTTTTGCCCTTGGGCTGCACCTTCTGCGCCTCGATGAACTTGCACCACACATGCACCATGCACGCCAAGCGCTCGGCACCAGGCTGCAACGCCAATGCGTTGTAACCGGCGTAATCGACATTCATCACGTAGCCGCGATAGCCCTCCAGCAGGCGCAACGCTACCTCTTGCGCGCGGCTGGTGGTGTAGTCGAATCACACAACTTGCCGATCGGGCGGCCCACTGGCCTGCACCCACATCCAGGACTGGCTGGTCGGATCGCGATTCGGTTCTTTCGAGACCTGCACTCGCCTTTCGTCGCAGTGGATCACCGGGCTTTCCTGCAACCCATCGCGCATCAGGTTCAACAGCGGCTGGAAATGCTCGCTGCGGCTCGCTTTCCGGCTCATTGAATATCGCCAGTTGGTTGGAGAAAGTCAGTACCTCCGACAGGCTCAGGCGCTGAACTGCTGACTTAGTAGATCTATAGGCACATCGTGATGCTGCACTAACACCTCAGCATCCCAGCCTTTGGTCGCGTTCCAGTAAGTACATGAGCCCGTCGAATAGCGATCCGGCCAGCACATGACGTCGCCCTGCTCAATCCGAGCAGGTGAGGGCATTTTGATGATCGTGTAGCCGCCATGTTCCTCTACCCAGATCGCCACGCGATCCAGATTCATCTTCTCGACCACTCCAACGATCAGCATCCTAGTTCCCTCCATAAGCAGGCATTGCAGATAACACCATAGAACATCAAATTGCCACAGTACCTCAACCGTAAGGGATCCATCATCCCCACATTCCAAGCGTCCACCTGATGCCCGATGCTGCGCTCCCG
>NZ_MOMO01000207.1:0-10619 GCF_009933855.1 Pseudomonas sp. SG-MS2
AAATCCTGGGACCGCCCCGCCGACGCCGACCTGGCCAGCTGGATGCAGACGCGCATAGCGCGCTACCAGACGCGCCGCTACGACTGGGATGCGCTGAAGTTCCAGGCCGACTACGACCCCAAGTACCGCCGCGCGCAGATGCGCTACGTGGGCACCGGCGGCACGGGGGTTGGCAGTGACATGAACACCATCGCGTCCGAGCACTTCACCTTTTCCACCATGGTCATCCCGGCCGGCCACGAAGGGCCGCCCCACCTGCACACCGACGTCGAGGAAGTGTTCTTCGTGCTGCGCGGCAAGCTCAAGGTGGTCATCGAAAAAGACGGCGAGCGCTTCGAAACCATCCTCACCGACCGCGACCTGATCTCGGTGCCGCCAGGGGTGTACCGCGAAGAGATCAATGTGGGTGACGAGGACGCACTGATGTGCGTGATGCTCGGTGCCAAGAAGCCGGTGACCCCGACCTACCCACCAGCGCACCCGCTGGCATCGATCAAGCGCGGGTAAGCCGATGATGCCGATCACCCTCATCGCCCCCTTGCTAAGCCAGCTCGACCAGCGCTTTGCCGAACGCCTGCTGCGCCTTGACCAAGGGCTGCAGGCGGTACGTGAGGCCGGTAGCGGCGAGGCCATCGTGCTGCTGCATGGCATCGGCTCGGGCGCGGCCAGCTGGTTGCAAGTGGCCTTGGGCTTGAGCGAGCGGGCACGGGTGATCGCCTGGGATGCCCCCGGCTACGGCCAGTCCACGCCACTGCCGAGGGCTGTGCCGGGCGCCCGCGACTATGCCGGGCGCTTGCTGCAGACACTCGACGCATTAGGCATCGAGCGCTGTGTGCTGGTGGGCCATTCCCTGGGGGCGCTGACTGCCGCCGCGTTCGCCCAGGCCCACCCGCAGCGGGTCAACCGCCTGGTACTGCTCAGCCCGGCACGCGGTTACGGGGCGCAACCCGAGCAAGGTCTTGCCGTGCGCAGCAAACGCCTGCACAGCCTGGCCCACATGGGCATCGAGCAAATGGCCCGCGAGCGCAGTGCACATTTGCTGTCGCCAGACGCCGGTGCCCAGGCGCTGGCCTGGGTGCAGTGGAACATGGCGCGGCTACAGCCGCACGGCTACCGCCAAGCCATCGAGCTGCTGTGCGGCGACCACCTGTTGCGCCACGCGCCGCAGGCAGTGCCCTGCGAAGTGCACTGCGGCAGCGCCGACGGCATCACCCGCGCGGACGACTGCCAGGCCTTGGCCGATGCTCTGGGCGCCCCTTTCAAACTGATACCCGGCGCTGGCCATGCCTGCGCCATCGAACAACCTGACACGGTGACGGGCCTGCTGGCCCGCGCCCTGGACGCCTCTCTCACAGGTAGCGCGCTATGAACGAAATGGATCCGTTGAAGGAAAACCAGGACAAGTACATTGTCCCGGGCCTGGAACGCGGCCTGCTGCTGCTGTGCGAATTCAGCCGGCAGAACCGTACCCTGACCGCCCCCGAACTGGCCCGGCGCCTGTCACTGCCCCGCTCGACCATCTTCCGCCTGCTGACCACCCTGGAAACCATGGGCTTCGTCACCCGCAGCGGCAACGAATACCGCCTGGGCATGTCGGTACTGCGCCTGGGCTTCGAATACCTGGCCTCGCTGGAGCTGACCGAACTGGGCCAGCCACTGCTGGCACGGCTGTGCGATCGCCTGAACTACCCGAGCAACCTGGTGGTACGCGACGGTCGCTCGATCGTCTACGTGGCCAAGGTTTCACCGCCCTCGGTGTTCTCCAGCGCAGTTACCGTCGGCACGCGCCTGCCGGCCCACGCCACGGTGCTGGGGCGCATCCTGCTGGCCGACCTGAGCCTGAGCGAGTTGCGCGAGCTGTATCCCGAAGAGCATCTGGAGCAGTTTTCGCCGTGCACGCCCAAGACCGTGCTGGAGCTGTTCGACCTGGTCCAGGCCGATCGCCTGCGCGGCTATGTCAGCGGCGAAGGCTTCTTCGAGTCGACCATCTCCACGGTGGCTGCCCCCGTGCGTGATGACAGCGGCCAAGTAGTCGCCGCGCTCGGCCTGACCATCCCGACCGTGCAGATCGGCCACGTCAATTTCGACAACCTGCTGGGCCAGGTGCGGGGCAGTGCCGATGAGTTGTCGCGCTTGCTCAACTACACGCCCAACACCGGTCACGGCCGCGTCACCGCGCTGATGAGGGACTGAGATGAACCCCTACCAACTTCAAGACAGCACGGTGATCGTCACCGGCGGCTCGTCCGGCATCGGCTACGCCTGTGTCGAACTGCTGCTCGAAGCCGGCGCCCGCGTAGCCTTCTGCGGGCGCGACGAAGACCGCCTGCGCAGTGCCGAAACCCGGCTGCGCAAACGCTTCCCAGAGGCGGGCCTGCTGGCCCAGGTGTGCGACGTGCTCGACGCCGAGTCCGTGCGGGCCTTTGCCGCCGCCAGCCTGGCCGCACTGGGCCCGGCCCAGGCGCTGGTCAACAATGCCGGCCAGGGCCGCGTGTCGACGTTTGCCGACACCACCGACCAGGCCTGGAACGAAGAACTGCAGCTCAAATTCTTCTCGGTCATCCACCCGGTACGCGCGTTCATGGCGCAACTGCAGGGCCAGCCTAACGCCTCGATCGTGTGCGTCAACTCGCTGCTGGCCAGCCAGCCCGAACCGCATATGGTCGCCACCTCGGCCGCCCGTGCCGGGCTGAAGAACCTGGTGCGCTCAATGGCCTTCGAATTCGCCGAACACGGCATCCGGGTCAACGGCATCCTCATCGGCCTGGTCGAGTCGGGGCAATGGCGCCGCCGCTTCGAGGCCCGCGAAGAGCGCGAGCTGGACTGGTCGCAATGGACCGCACAGCTGGCGCAACGCAAACACATTCCCTTGGGCCGCCTTGGCCTGCCGAAGGAAGCGGCGCAGGCGATCCTGTTCCTGGCTTCGCCTCTGTCGGCCTACACCACTGGCAGTCATATCGATGTATCCGGAGGCCTGTCCCGCCATGCGTAACGAAAACACTGTCACCGTCGGTGCCGTCATCACCGCGTTCCTCGAGCAATGCGACGTCAGGGCGGCGTTCGGCGTGATCTCGATCCACAACATGCCGATCCTCGATGCCTTCGCTGTGCGCGGCAACATCCGCTTCGTCATGGCCCGCGGTGAAGCCGGGGCCACCAACATGGCCGATGCCTATGCCCGCAGCATCGGTGGCCTGGGCGTATGCCTGACCTCCACCGGTACTGCCGCCGGCAACGCCGCCGGGGCCATGGTCGAAGCGCTGACCGCCGGCACCCCCCTGCTGCACATCACCGGGCAGATCGAAACCCCGTACCTGGACCAGGAGCTGGCCTACATTCACGAGGCACGCGACCAGCTGACCATGCTCAAGGCCGTGTCCAAGGCAGCGTTTCGCGTGCGCAGCGTCGAAACCGCGCTGAGCACCTTGAAGCTGGCCGTGCAGACCGCCCTCACCGCCCCCACCGGCCCGGTCAGCGTGGAGATCCCGATCGATATCCAGTCGGCCTTCATCGCCATGCCGACCGACCTGTCGCCACTGCCTATCCCGGTCGCCGCACCGGCCGCCGAAGCCCTCGACCTGGTTGCCGAACGCCTGGCCAGCGCCACCCGCCCACTGCTGTGGCTGGGCGGCGGCGCCCGGCATGCTGGCGCGCAGGTCAAGCGCCTGCTGGACATGGGCGTCGGGGTGATCACCTCGACCCAAGGCCGCGGCGTGGTCAACGAAGACGATGAGCGCTGCCTGGGGGCCTTCTCGCAGAACAAGCTGGTCGAAGGCTTCATGCAGACCTGCGATGCGCTGGTGGTGGCCGGTTCCCGCCTGCGCAGCAACGAGACCTTCAAGTACGCCCTGAAGCTGCCGCGCACTACCCTGCGCATCGACGTCAACCCGGCCATCGAAGGCCGCAGTTACCCCAGCGACCTGTTCATCTGTGGCGATGCGGCACTGGCCCTGGAGGGCCTGGCCGACCGCCTGCAGGGCAGCCTGAACATCGACCCGAACTTTCTGCCCGAACTCAAGAATGTGCGCGAGCAGGCACGCAAACAGCTGGTCGCCGACCTGGGCCCGTATGCGTCGCTGGTCGAGCAGTTGCAAACGCAGACCGGGCGCAACTTCACCTGGGTGCGCGACGTGACGCTGTCCAACAGCATCTGGGGCAACCGCCTGCTCAACCTCTATCACCCCCTGTCCGGCGTGCACGCACTCGGCGGTGGCATCGGCCAGGGCCTGGCGATGGGCATCGGCGCTGCCGTGGCAGCGGCGCAGACAGCGCCGGAGCGCAAAGTGTTCGCCCTGGCAGGCGATGGTGGCTTCATTCTCAACCTGGGTGAGCTGGCGACCCTGGTGCAGGAGAACGCCAACGTGGTCATCCTGCTGATGAACGACCAGCGCTATGGCGTTATCCGCAACATCCAGGACGCCATCTACGGCGCCCGCCACGCTTACGTCGAACTGCACACGCCGAACTACAGCAAGCTGGCCGAATCGCTCGGCCTGCGCCATGGCCTGGTCAGCGACCTGAAACACTTCGGCGAGGTGCTCGAAGGCGCCCTGGGCGCGCAAGGCCCGTTCCTGCTGGAAGTGGACATGCTCAGCGTTGGCGGCTTCGCTACCCAGTTCGCCGGCCCGCCCAACAGCGAAACCAAGGCGCAGAAGGCCACGGCCTGAGGACCACGCCATGTTGCATATCACCATGATCGGCTGCGGTGCCATTGGCGTCGGCGTGCTCGAGCTGCTGGAGAAAGACCCGCTGCTGTGCGTCGATGCGGTGATTGCCTCGGCCGGCTCTGAAGCGCTGGTACGCCAGCGGCTGGCGAGCTTGCGCCGGCCGCCGCAGGTACTCACCGCCCTGCCGGCCGACGCGCGCCCCGACCTGCTGGTCGAATGCGCCGGCCACAAGGCAATCGAAGAGCACGTGCTGCCAGCGCTGGAGCGCGGGGTTGCCTGCCTGATCGTCTCGGTTGGTGCGCTGTCCGAGCCTGGCCTGGTCGAGCGCCTGGAAGCGGCAGCGGCACACGGCAGCACGCGTATCGAACTGCTGCCCGGCGCCATTGGCGGCATCGACGCACTGTCAGCAGCCAAGGTCGGCGGCCTGGACGCGGTCAGCTACACCGGCCGCAAACCGGCGCGCGCCTGGCAAAGCACCCCCGCCGAGCAGGTGTGTGCGCTGGACGCCCTTACAGAAGCGACCGTGATCTTCGACGGCAGCGCCCGTGAGGCAGCGCGGCTGTACCCGAAAAACGCCAACGTCGCGGCCACGCTGTCACTGGCCGGGCTGGGCCTTGACCGCACCCGCGTGACCCTGATCGCTGACCCGCTCAGCGAAGAAAACGTGCACCAGGTCGAGGCCCGCGGCGCCTTCGGCCGCTTCGAAATGAGCCTGCGCGGCAAACCGCTGCCGGCCAACCCGAAGACCTCGGCACTGACCGTCTACAGCGTGGTTCGCGCCCTTGGCAACCACGCCCATGCCATTTCCATCTAGGGGACTGCCAATGACTCTGGAACAGACCTTACCGCTGTGCATCGCCGGCACTTGGCGCCTGGGCGGCGGCGAGCGTTACGCCTCGTGCTACCCGGCGACCGGTGAGCCGGTCGCCTGGCTCAATGCGGCCAGTCTTGAAGACGTCGAAGCCGCTGTGCAGGGGGCCCATCAGGCCTTCCTGCACAGCGGCTGGGCCCAGCGCAAACCGCACGAACGTGCCGCTGTGCTGTACCGCATCGCCGGGCTGATCCGCGAGCGCGCTGAAGAGCTGGCGCAACTGCAACGCCAGGACAACGGCAAGCCGATCAACGAAACCCGCGCCCTGGTCGCCAGCGCGGCAGGGACTTTCCAGTTTTTCGCCGCTGCCTGCGAAACGCTGGAGGAAACCATCACCCCGTCGCGCGGCGATTTCGTCAGCATGAGCGTGTACGAGCCGATGGGTGTGGTCGCGGCGATCACGCCATGGAACTCGCCCATCGCCAGCGAGGCGCAAAAGCTAGCCCCGGCCCTGGCCGGTGGCAATGCGGTGGTGATCAAACCGGCGGAAATCACCCCACTGCTGGCCCTGCAACTGGCCCGCATCTGTGAGGACGCCGGGCTGCCCAAAGGCCTGGTCAGCGTGCTGCCAGGCAAGGGTTCACTGCTGGGTGACGCCTTGACCCGCCACCCGCTGGTCAAACGTGTGTCGTTCACCGGCGGCACCCGTACCGGCAAACACATCGCCCATATCGCCGCCGACAAGATGATGCCGGTGTCGCTGGAGCTGGGCGGCAAGTCGCCGACCATCGTCCTTGACGACGCCGACCTCGACCACGCCGTGGCCGGTGTGCTGTACGGCATCTTCAGCTCCTCGGGTGAGGCATGCATCGCCGGCTCCCGGCTGTTCGTCGCCCGTGCCCTGTACGAGCCGTTCATGGCCCGGCTGACCGCTGCCGCCGCGCAACTGCGCCTGGGTGACCCGGCCGACGAGCGCACGCAGATGGGCCCGCTGATCAGTGCTGGCCACCGCGCGTCGGTGGAGCGCTACGTGGCCCTGGGCCTGGCCGAAGGTGGCCGCCTGCGCCTGGGCGGTGAGCGCCCGAGCGGCGGCCTGTACGAGCAGGGTTACTTTTACCCGCCGACCATCCTCGAAGGGCTGGGCAACCACCAGCAGGTTTGTCAGGAAGAAATCTTTGGCCCGGTGCTGGTGGCCCTACCGTTCGACAACGAAGAAGACCTGCTGGCCCAGGCCAACGACAGCCTGTACGCCCTTGCCGCCGGGATCTGGAGCCGTGACTACAAGCGTGCCTGGGCGCTTGGCCGCAAGCTTCAGGCCGGTACGGTGTGGATCAACACCTACAAGCAGTTCTCCATCTCGACGCCGTTCGGCGGCTGGCGTGACAGCGGCCTGGGCCGTGAAAAAGGCCGCCTGGGCATCCTGCAGTACATGGAACAGAAAAGCCTCTACTGGGGCATGAACCAACAGCCGCTGGCCTGGGCCGGCGTGGAGGCAGGGCAATGAGCGTACTGGGCATCGACGAAGTCACCTATGGCGTGGAAGACCTCGCCACCTGCGTCCGCTTCTTCACCGACTGGGGCTTGAGCAAAGTCAGCGAACAGCCTGACGAGGTGATCTTCGAAACCCTCAATGGCTGCCGCGTGGTGCTGGCCGCCCTCGACAAACCCGACCTGCCGCCGGCCATCGAGCCCGGTTCGACCGTGCGTGAAGTGGTGTGGGGTGTCGCAAGCCAGGCGGACCTTGCCCTGTACAGCCAGCGCATCGCCAACGACCCGGGCTTTGTCGAAGGCAATGGCCGCATCGGTTGCACCGACCCTAACGGCCTGGCGATCCGCCTGCAGGTCACCCGCAAACGCACGCTGGACATCGAGTGCAGCGGCCACAATACCTGGCAGACCAAGGGCCGGATCAACAAGCCGGCGCCGATCTACGACCGTGCCACGCCCATCGAAGTGGGCCACGTGGTGTTCTTCGTCAAGGACGTGAACGCCTGCGAGGCCTTCTACCACGAACGTTTCGGCTTCCAGGCATCGGACCGTTACCCCAACCGCGGCGCATTCCTGCGCACCGCCGAGGAAGGCGGCCACCACGACCTGTTCATGCTCCAGCTGCCGGCCCCGCGCGCCGGCCTCAACCACGTGGCGTTCACCGTACGTGACCTGCACGAGGTGTTCGGCGGCGGCATGCATATCTCCCGCTGCGGCTGGGCCACCGAAATCGGCCCGGGCCGCCACCCGGTGTCATCGGCGTTCTTCTGGTACTTCAAGAACCCGGCCGGCGCGCTGGTCGAGTACTACGCCGACGAGGACCAACTGACCGCCGAATGGCAGCCACGCGCGTTCGAACCCGGCCCGACCGTATTCGCCGAATGGGCGATTGCCGGCGGCATCGATGGCAACACCCGGCGCCAGCAGCACGCAGAAGCACCCCAAGGCAAATTCCTCACCGACAAGCCCAAGCACAACTGAGGTCGATCCCATGAACACACCCGAGGTTTACCTGCAGCCGCACCAGGCACGCAAACGCCCCAACACACCGTTCGAGGACCTGCTCGGCGATTCCATCGAACGCGCCTACGGCAACGGCGTGAGCGAATTGGGGGAATTGCTCGCCCACCTCAACCTGGCCGGCCCGCCCTGCCCGCTGACCAGCGGAGCGTGGACTGAAGACGCCTTTGTAACCCTGATGGCACGGCTGGGCGAATGACCCTGCGGAGAAGAACAAGATGAACATGCATGTAACCGTCGACCCTGTTGAACAACACCTGGCCAATGGCCTGAAAGACCTCTGGTTCCCGGTTCTGCCGTCGGAACTGTTGAGCGACAAACCGGTTTCCATCCGTCGCCTGGGCTACAAGATCGCCCTGTGGCGCGACAACGATGGCAGCGTGCACGCGCTTGAGGACCACTGCCCGCACCGCGGCGCGCCGCTGTCCCAAGGGCCGGTGCTGGGTGACCGCCTGCAGTGCCCGTACCACGGCGTTGAAGTACGCTGCGACGGCACTGTCACCAAAGTGCCCGGCAGCCCTGGCTGCAAGCTCGAAGGCAGCCGCCCGACGCGGATGTTCCATACCCGCGAGGCTGCGGGGGCGATCTTTCTGTTCAACGCCACCGACCCGCACCTGGACACACCACCGGAGCTGGTACTGCCCGAGCAGCTGACCTCGCCCCAGTGGAGCAGCTTCCTTTGCTACACCGAATGGAAAGGCGACTACCGCTACGTGCTCGACAACGTCATGGACCCGATGCACGGCACCTACCTGCACAAGATGTCGCATTCCATGAGCGAGGGCGAAGCCACCGCCAGGTTCGTCACCCGCGATACCGAACAAGGCTTCTTCTTCGAGAAAGAAGGCCAGCGCGGGGTCAACTTCGACTGGACCGAATTCCTCGACAACGGCTGCCACTGGCTGCGCCTGGAGATTCCCTACCCCAAGACCGGTGGCCCGGGCGGCAACTTCACCATCATCGGCAGCTACACCCCCAGCAGCCGAGCGTTGTCGGCCGTGTTCCACTGGCGCGCCCGGCCGCTGACCGGCTGGCAACGCGATACCTGGCGCTTCCTCTACAAGAACCGCCTGGAGGCGCGCCACTGGGCGGTACTGGAGCAGGACCGGGTGCTGCTGGAATTCATGGAGTTCGACGCCAACCAACGTGAAAACCTCTACCAGCACGACCTGGGCGTGGTGCGCCTGCGCCGCTACCTCAAGGGCAAGGCCAAGGAACAGCTGGCCCTGATCGAAACCAAGCAACTGGCCTGAGGTGACCGATGTCCAACTCCTCCACCATCAGTGCACGGGTGCACACCCTGCGCCATGAAGCCGAAGGCATCATCAGCGTCGAGCTGCGCCCCTGGGGTGACACTGTGTTCGCGCCCTTCGGCGCCGGTTCGCACATCGACCTGCACCTGCCCAATGGCCTGGTGCGCAGCTATTCGCTGCTGAACGCGCCAAGCGACCAGGGCCGTTATGTGGTCGGCATCCTGCGTGACCGAGCCAGCCGCGGGGGGTCGCGCTATGTGCACGAGCAACTGCGCGTGGGCACGCAACTGCAGATCTCCCAGCCACGCAACAACTTTGCCCTCGACACCCGCGCCAGCCACAGCGTACTGGTGGCGGGCGGCATCGGCATTACGCCGATCTACTGCATGTTCCGCCAGTTGCTGGCGCTGGGGCGCTCGGCCGAGCTGATCTACTGTGCACGCTCGCGTGTCGAAGCCGCACTGCTGGAGGAGATCAGCGGGTTTGGGGCAAAGGTGATCTACCACTTCAACGACGAGAAAGGCGGCCTGCCGGACCTGGCCGGCTACCTGGCCGGGCGGCCTGCGGACACGCACTTCTACTGCTGCGGGCCGACGCCGATGCTCGATGCCTTCGAGCAGACCTGCGAACGCCTGGGTTACCCCCATGCGCATATCGAGCGGTTTACCGCAGCCGAAGTGGCGGCATCGGACGATGCCCAGGCCAGCTACAGCGTCGAGCTGAGCCGGTCAGGCAGGACGGTCAGCGTCGAACCCGGGTTGAACCTGCTGGATGTGCTGCTCGAAGCCGGCTGCGATATCGAGTACAGCTGCCGTGAGGGTGTGTGTGGCTCTTGCGAGACCCGAGTGCTGGAGGGGGATGTGGACCACCGCGACGGGGTGCTGACCAAGGCTGAGCGGGCGGCGAACAAATCGATGATGGTCTGTGTGTCCGGGTGCAAGAGCCGGCGGTTGGTGCTTGATCTGTGAATTGAACATTCGCTCACGCGTAAATTTGACCGGCCCTCATGGGCCGGTTTTTTTTGACCTGGTTTTGTACTGTTCATTCCTGCCTTATCGCCCACTTGCCAGCGATAAGGCATGTACTGATACAACCCAAGACAAAGTAGTGCATCGACGCACAATGCCTGGGCATAACAGTAACCAAACTTTCAACCTGTTCCAGATACGGTACAAACCAAGCCGTTTCAAATATAAATAATTGTTTTAAATCAGTTTTTATTTAACAAAAGAACCTGGCACAAAACCTGCTCCATTTCCTTTGTCAAACAACATCTCACCCATAAAACAAAAAACCCGCAGTACGGGCGACGCTCCCCCTTTGCCTGCGGAAAACCTCCCAACCTTGCAGGGCATGGCATGAAAAGATATGTGATAAGCC
>NZ_MOMO01000208.1:0-15851 GCF_009933855.1 Pseudomonas sp. SG-MS2
GACCTTGCAAACGTCAAGATGTCCATGAACCCCTTCTGCGAAATCGCCGTGGAAGAAGCCGTGCGCCTGAAAGAGAAGGGCGTGGCAAGCGAGATCGTCGTCGTCTCCGTCGGCCCGACCACTGCTCAGGAGCAGTTGCGTACTGCCCTGGCCCTGGGTGCCGATCGTGCCATCCTGGTCGAAGCTGCTGACGAACTGAACTCCCTGGCCGTGGCCAAGGCGCTCAAAGCCGTTGTCGATAAAGAACAGCCGCAGCTGGTGATCCTCGGCAAGCAGGCCATCGACAGCGACAACAACCAGACCGGCCAGATGCTGGCGGCGCTGACTGGCTACGCCCAGGGCACCTTCGCCTCCAAGGTTGAACTGGCTGGCGACAAGCTGAACGTCACCCGTGAAATCGATGGCGGCCTGCAGACCGTATCGCTGAACCTGCCAGCGATCGTCACCACCGACCTGCGCCTGAACGAGCCGCGCTATGCGTCGCTGCCGAACATCATGAAGGCCAAGAAGAAGCCGCTGGAGACCCTGACTCCAGACGCGCTGGGCGTATCGCTCGCCTCCACCAACAAGACCTTGAAAGTCGAAGCGCCAGCTGCTCGCAGCGCGGGTATCAAGGTCAAGTCGGTGGCCGAACTGGTCGAGAAGCTGAAGAACGAAGCGAAGGTAATCTAAATGACTATCCTGGTTGTCGCTGAATACGAGAACGGTGCCGTAGCCCCGTCCACCCTGAACACTGTCGCCGCAGCCGCCAAGATCGGTGGTGATGTGCACGTGCTGGTCGCTGGCCAGAACGTCGGTGGCGTTGCCGAATCCGCTGCCAAGATCGCTGGCGTTGGCAAGGTACTGGTTGCCGACAACGCAGCCTACGCCCACGTCTTGCCCGAAAACGTCGCGCCGTTGATCGTCGAGCTGGCCACGGGTTACAGCCACGTGCTGGCCCCGGCCACCACCAACGGTAAGAACATCCTGCCGCGCGTTGCCGCGCTGCTGGACGTCGATCAGATCTCCGAGATCATTTCGGTTGAATCCGCCGACACCTTCAAGCGCCCGATCTATGCCGGTAACGCCATTGCCACCGTGCAATCGAGCGCTGCTGTGAAGGTGATCACCGTGCGTACCACCGGCTTCGATGCTGTGGCCGCCGAAGGTGGCTCCGCTGCCGTTGAAGCGGTAGGCGCCGCGCACGATGCCGGTATCTCCGCCTTCGTTGGCGAAGAACTGGCCAAGTCCGACCGTCCAGAGCTGACCGCTGCCAAGATCGTCGTTTCCGGTGGCCGCGGCATGGGCAACGGCGACAACTTCAAGCACCTGTACAGCCTGGCCGACAAGCTCGGCGCTGCCGTGGGTGCCTCGCGCGCTGCGGTCGACGCAGGCTTCGTACCCAACGACATGCAGGTCGGCCAGACCGGCAAGATCGTTGCCCCGCAGCTGTACATCGCCGTCGGTATCTCTGGCGCGATTCAGCACCTGGCCGGCATGAAGGACTCCAAGGTGATCGTTGCGATCAACAAGGACGAAGAAGCGCCGATCTTCCAGGTGGCCGACTACGGCCTGGTCGCTGACCTGTTCGAAGCGGTTCCGGAGCTGGAAAAGCTGGTCTGATCCGCCTGCTTCACTTATAAAGAAGCCCGGCCCTTGTAACGAGGGCCGGGTTTTTTTATGCGGGCAAGGAGTGAAGGATGGCGTTTCGTGAAGCAGGCAAGGTGCTGGTGTGCACGATGGCGATGCTTTCACCGCTGGCGATGGCGGCTGGCAAGTGTGAGCGTCTGGTGGCGACTGGCAGCCCGGATGCTCCACCTTACTCCTGGCAAGACCCGAAAGACCCGAAACAGCTGATTGGCGCCAACGTCGATCTGTTGCGCAAGGTGGCCGGGGAGCTGGGGCTGAAAGTGGAAGTCCTCAATGCCGGCAGGCGCGATCAGGCGCTGGAAGAGGTGCGCAGTGGGCGCATGGATCTGTTGCTCGACACCCCCCTGCAGGTGGAGCAGTTGACCGCACTGGATTACATCCACCCGCCCTTGCAGCTCAATGAATACCTGGTCTGGACGCGCCATGACGCCGACGTGGAATTCAACGGCCCGGCGGATCTGGCCCATTACCAGGGTAGCCTGTCGGAGCGTGCCCGCCTGACCCCGGCTTTCAGTGCATTTGCCAAGGCGCAGTTGAAGCTGGTACCGGCGCAGAACCTGACCCAGGCCTTCCAGAAGCTGGTGCTGGGCCAGGTGGACTACGTGCTGGCTGGGCGTTACTCGGGCATGGCCATGACCCAAAGCCTGGGCATGAGCAATGACCTGATCGCTCGCGGCCTGCCGGTCGACCGGCCAGGGCTGTACCTGGCTGTGTCGCACAACTCGGCATGCAATGACACTTGGTTGCGTGGGCAACTGGCAAAAAAGCTGACAGAATTGCCGATCTCTGGTGCGTCTGAAGCCGTGCTGCAACGTAATGTCGAGCGCTGGAAAGCGCAGATGGATGTGCAGGCGGACGCCCCCAAACAGTAGGAAGAGTGCGTGAGAACCCAATCACTGATCCTTGCCGTGGCCATGCTCGGCCTGGCCGGCTGCGCCAACGACCCGGCGCCCAATGAACAGATGCGTATTTCCGAGCAGGCGCTGGAACAGGCAAAAGCGGTCGGTGCCACCGACCAGGTCGAGGTGTTGAAGCTTGCCGAAGACAAGCTCGCCCGCGCCAAGAGCGACATGCTGACCGAGGACTACCGCGACGCCCGCATGCGTGCCGAGCAGGCCGAACTCGATGCCCGCCTGGCCGAGGCGCGCGTACTGAACCAGAAGAGTGAGGAGCAGCTCGGCGTATTGCAGTCGCGGGTCAAGCGCTTGCGCAAGCAGCTGGAGGTGCAGCCATGAAGGGCTTCAAACCCATGGTGGCGCTGGCATTGCTGGCGCTGGCTGGCGGGCTGCAGGGGTGCGCCAGTCAGCGCAGTGCAGCGGCGCTGGACGATGCCTCGGCGGCCTTCCAGAAGGTCAAGGATGATTCCGCTGTGCTGCGCAGCGCACCGCGTGATGTGATCCGCGCCGGTGAGTCGCTGGCCCGCGCCGAGCGCTTGTCCAGCTACATCGGCACCGGCAGCGACGTGCGCCACTATGCGTATCTGAGCCAACGTTACAGCGAAATCGCCGGTGAGCACGCGAAGTTGGCGCTGAGCCAGGAGCGTCTGGCCAAGCTCGACCTTGAGCGCCAGCGCCTGCAACTGGCCCTGCGCGAGGCCAAGCTGGCCAGCGTGCAGCAGCAGGGTGAATGGGTTGAAGCGCAGATTGCGGCGCTGGCCTCGCAGCAGGCCGATCGCGGGCTGGTGATGACCTTGGGTGATGTGCTGTTCGACACTGGTCGTGCGGACCTCAAGAATTCGGCCAGTCGCACGGTGCTCAAGCTGGTCCAGTTCCTTCAGCTCAACCCGCGCAGGGTGGTGCGGATCGAGGGCTATGCCGACAACACCGGCGCGCCGGAAGATAACCTCAAGCTGTCGCGCGACCGGGCGCAGGCAGTGGCCGACATGCTGGTCGACCTGGGTGTCGACGAAAAGCGTCTGCAGGTTGAAGGGTATGGCGATCAGTACCCGATCGAGGCCAATGCCTCGGAGCGGGGCAGGGCGCAGAACCGCCGGGTGGAGATCGTCTTCTCCGATGACAAGGGCAGGCTTGCTCCGGCACGCTGACGGCTGGCGCCTCTTCGCGGCTTGAGAAGAGGCGCGCTGGTTAACTCTTTCGATAGCGGCCACGCCACTGTAATGTCGACTATTGTGCAATCTGTCCCAGTACACTTTGCAACTGTTACGGTATCCTCTACCGTAAGTGAGTCGTACAAGAACAATGAGCCGTCCGCGCGTCGAGATATCGCCATGACCAACCTGCTGCTGTATCAGCGTATCGCCCAGCAACTGGCCGATGACATCCGCCGTGGTGTCTATCAGCCAGGCGAGCGCGTGCCGTCCGTGCGCAAGATGAGCGCCCAGCTCAACGTCAGCCATGCCACGGTACTGCAGGCCTATGCCAATCTCGAAGACCAGGGGCTGATCCGCGCCCGGCCGCAGTCGGGCTACTACGTGCACCAGACCCCGGCGTTGACTGCGCAGACACCTGACATTGCCAGGGTCGAGCGCCCCGGCCTGGTCACCCGCGCAAGCATCATCCAGCAGGTGCTGACCGAGGCCCGTCGTGACGGCGTGTTTGCGTTCGGTGCCGCCGTTCCCCATGTCGACTACCTGCCAGTGCGTGCCTTGCATCAGCAGATTGCCAAGGTCACGCGCTTTCACAGCCCGCGTGCTTTCAGCTACATGTTCAGCCCGGGCTTCGAGCCGTTGCGTCGGCAGATCGCGATCCGCATGCGTGATGCTGGCGTGCTGGTCGATCCCAGTGAGGTGATCGTCACCCATGGCTGTGTCGATGCCCTGCAAATGTCACTGCGCGTGCTGACCCGCCCGGGGGATCTGATTGCTGCGGAGTCACCCACCTATTACGGCCTGCTGCAGCTGGCTGATTTGCTAGGGCTGAAGGTGATCGAGATTCCCAGCGACCCGTCCACCGGCATCAGTCTGGAAGCGCTGCAACTGGCGGCCAATCAATGGTCGATCAAGGCGCTGGTACTGACCACACGCCTTAGCAACCCGTTGGGCGGCACTATCCCCGAAGAGCGGCAGAAGCAGTTGTTGCGCCTGGCTTCGGACTTCGACATCCAGATCGTCGAGGACGACATCTATGGCGAGTTGATGTTCGAGCAGGGCAAGACCAAAGCGCTCAAGGCATTCGACCGGCTGGACCGTGTGATCTACTGCTCGAGCTTTTCCAAGACATTGTCACCTGGCGTGCGCGTTGGCTGGATGGTGGCGGGGCGATACCAGGACGAAATCCAGCGGTTGCAGACCTTCACCACCCACTCGGCCTGCAGTGTCACGCAGATGGGGGTGGCGGCTTACCTGGAGAACGGCGGCTATGATCGCCACCTGCGGTATATCCGCCAGGAGTACCGCAAGAACCTCAGTGCCTACCAGTTGGCTGTGCAACAGCACTTTCCCGAGGGTACGCAGATGACCCGGCCCACGGGCGGCTTCATTCTGTGGGTCAGCCTGCCGGGGCGGGTCAACACTCAAGAGCTGCATGTGCGTGCGCTGGAGCAGGGGATCAGTATCGCCCCTGGGCTTATCTTCAGTAATACCGAGCAGTTCAACCACTGCATCCGTCTCAACTGCGGTATTCCATGGAACAAGGAAGCCGAACGGGCGGTGATGACGCTGGGCATGCTGGCCCAGCAATTGTGCAGGGAGTCTGTAACTGCGCTTTTGTAAGGCTTGCCAGGCGCAGGCGGAACAGAGAGCATACGCACTCTTGAAGCCTGCCTATCGATGTCCATGAAACTGTTGCGTCGTATTGCCCTGGTTTTTTGCCTCATGCCAGTGTGTTTGACCTCTGGTGTGGCCCACGCTGCGCAGCCTGCCAAAGCGGACAACGCCAAGGCGTCGCCTGCGCACAAGCCAGCCAGCAAGGCGGCAACCCAGCAATTGCCCGCGGCGCACCTGGATCTGAGCCTGCCTGCCGAGATGGTCAACCAGCTTGAGCCCAGCGTCGGCAGTTCGGCCGTGCGCCGAAAACCCTTGCTGCCGGCCATGTTTACGGACAAACCGCACGCCGGTGACAGCCCGTTCCAGCTCAATGGTCGCTTGATCAGCAACGAGATGCAGCTGCAGTTGCGCAATGACAGCCGGCGTGATGTGGAAGGGGCGGCGATCGAGTTTGAGTTCCGCCAATAGCCTAGGCGAACTGACTGCCGGGTCACTGCAGATTTCATCGGGCCAGCAATTTCAAACGTATGTTTGAGCGGTTAGTATCCGGGGACGTTCGTCCCGTTTTGTTTCAGGGGGTCCTGATTTTATGAAATGCCGTGAGGGTTGCGGTGCCTGCTGCATCGCCCCGTCCATCACTTCCGCAATGCCGCGCATGCCAGACGGCAAGCCGGCTGGCATGCGCTGCCTGCACCTGACCGCCGACAACCTCTGCGACCTGTTCGGCAAGCCCGAGCGGCCGGCGGTCTGTGGTGGGTTCAAGGCGGATATCGAGGTGTGCGGCAATGATCGCGACGAGGCAATCAGGATTCTCGGTTGGTGGGAGCAGATGACGGCGGCGTGACAAGGCTGGATCTTCGACAACAAGGATAAAGATGATGAGATCGTTCAAGCGTATTGCACTGCTGTGTGGCGTGGGCTTGCTGATGGCGCCGGCCGCCTGGGCCGAGAGCTGGCAAGTGGCCAAGGACGAGGAGGGGATCAAGGTCTCTCTCAGTGAAGTGCCGGGGTCCAAGTACAAGGCCTACCGTGGTGTGGCCCTGATCAAGGCGCCGTTGGCCAGGGTGCAGGCTCTGCAGGAAGACGTGGCAGGGGCGTGCACCTGGATACATGAGTGCAAGTCGCAGAAGTTGCTCAAGCACGAAGGTGACCAGAGCTGGACCTACACCCAGTTCAATACGCCGTGGCCGGTAACGCCGCGCGATTCGGTGTTGCATGTCACCACCGTCAAAAACGCTGATGGCAGCCTGACGCGTAACCTCAAGGAAGAGCCGACCTATATGCCCGAAGAGAAGGGGTATGTTCGGGTGGCGAAAGTTGAAGGCTTCTGGAAGTTGGTGCCCAAAGGGGAGAGTACAGAAGTGACCTATCAGGTGCATACCGAGCCGGGTGGCAGTGTGCCCGCGATGGTAGCCAACAAGTTTGTAGTGGATGCGCCGTTCAATACCCTGAAAAGCTTGCGTGAGCGGGCAGAGAAGAACTGAAGCCAGGGCAGGGGCAAAGCAATGAAAAAGGCTGCCCGAGGGCAGCCTTTTGCGTTCGGCTTCAAAAGCTTACTTGCGGTCCTTCAGCTCAACGATGTCACGCGGCAGTTCGCCGGTGTACAGCTGGCGCGGGCGGCCAATCTTGTACGGGCTGGAGAGCATTTCTTTCCAGTGCGAGATCCAGCCCACGGTACGTGCCAGGGCGAAGATCACGGTGAACATGCTGGTCGGGATGCCGATCGCCTTCAGGATGATGCCCGAGTAGAAGTCGACGTTCGGGTACAGCGAGCGCTCGATGAAGTACGGATCGGTGAGCGCGATCTCTTCCAGGCGCATCGCCAGTTCCAGCTGCGGGTCGTTCTTGATGCCGAGTTCGCCCAGGACTTCGTCGCAGGTTTTCTTCATCACGGTGGCGCGCGGGTCGCGGTTCTTGTACACGCGGTGACCGAAGCCCATCAGCTTGAACGGGTCGTTCTTGTCCTTGGCCTTGGCGATGTACTTGTCGATGTTCGAGACATCGCCAATTTCATCGAGCATGGTCAGCACGGCTTCGTTCGCACCGCCGTGGGCAGGGCCCCACAGTGCGGCGATACCGGCGGCGATACAGGCGAACGGGTTGGCACCCGAAGAGCCGGCCAGGCGGACGGTGGAGGTGGAGGCGTTCTGCTCGTGATCGGCATGGAGGATGAAGATCTTGTCCATTGCCTTGGCCAGCACCGGGCTGATCGGTTTGATCTCACACGGGGTGTTGAACATCATGTGCAGGAAGTTTTCCGCGTACGACAGGTCGTTGCGCGGGTACATCATGGGCTGGCCCATGGAGTACTTGTAAACCATCGCGGCCAGGGTCGGCATCTTGGCGACCAGGCGCACCGCGGAAATTTCGCGGTGTTGCGGGTTATTGATGTCCAGCGAGTCGTGGTAGAACGCCGACAGGGCGCCGACTACGCCGCACATTACGGCCATCGGGTGGGCGTCGCGGCGGAAACCGTTGAAGAAGGTCTTCAGCTGCTCATGAACCATGGTGTGGTTCTTGACGGTGCTGACGAACTGGGCCTTCTGCTCGGCATTGGGCAGTTCGCCGTTGAGCAGCAGGTAGCAGGTTTCCAGGTAGTCCGATTGCTCGGCGAGCTGTTCGATGGGGTAGCCGCGGTGCAGCAGCACGCCCTTGTCGCCGTCGATGTAGGTGATCTTCGACTCACACGAAGCGGTCGCCATGAAACCTGGGTCGAAGGTGAAGTGACCAGTGGCCCCCAACCCGCGGACGTCGATTACATCAGGACCAACGGTGCCGGTTAAAATGGGCAGCTCGACGGGGGCAGCGCCCTCGATGACCAACTGCGCTTTTTTGTCAGCCATGTGGCCTCCTATTAATGCTTGAAATCATCAGACAGACCCCCCACGCAGGGCCCGCACCACTATAGAGAAGTAAATTCGAATGTCAATTTGCCTAAAGGCTGGTTGAAACCCGCTCTGAGGCCTGATTTTTCACGAAATTCTCGCCCATTTACGCCTTTTGCTCGCTAAAGGCAATGCGCTATTTGGGCTACCCCGTCACGTTGTCATAAGCAGCCTAACTGTCTATACTCGGCACCCGACCGCCAGGGGCTTGCAAGCCCGAACTGCTGGGGGTCGCCGTTCCCTGGGTGGTGGGTACCTGACCAGTACACTTACCAACAACTTTGCCCTGATTCGCTAGGGGCTCTTCAGTGTGAAAAAAGCCGTGAAAAGCCAACGACCTGTAAACCTAGACCTAAGGACCATCAAGCTCCCTGTCACAGCGTACACGTCCATCCTGCACCGTATCTCCGGCGTCATCCTGTTCCTCGGCCTTGCCATCATGCTTTATGCACTGGGCAAGTCGCTGGGTTCCGAGGAAGGCTTCGGTGAGGTGAAGGCGTGTCTGACCAGCCCGCTGGCCAAGTTCGTGACCTGGGGCCTGCTATCCGCCCTGCTTTATCACCTCGTGGCAGGTGTGCGTCACCTGATCATGGACATGGGTATCGGTGAGACGCTGGAAGGCGGCAAGCTGGGCTCGAAAATCGTGATCGTCATCTCCGTGGTGCTGATCGTTCTGGTGGGAGTTTGGGTATGGTAACCAATGTCACGAACCTGTCGCGTTCGGGCCTCTATGACTGGATGGCGCAGCGCGTCTCGGCGGTCGTTCTCGCGGCTTACTTTCTCTTCCTGATCGGCTACGTGGTCGCCCACCCAGGCATCGACTACACCCAGTGGCATGGTCTGTTCTCCAATAACGCGATGCGGATCTTCAGTCTGCTGGCCCTCGTTGCCCTGGGTGCTCACGCCTGGGTCGGCATGTGGACCATTGCAACCGACTACCTGACGCCAATGTCGTTCGGCAAGTCGGCAACTGCGATTCGTTTCCTGTTCCAGGCGGTATGCGGCGTTGCGATGTTCGCTTACTTCGTCTGGGGTGTGCAGATTCTCTGGGGTATCTGATCCATGGCTAGCATTCCAACCATTTCCTTCGACGCCATCATCATCGGTGGCGGCGGCGCCGGCATGCGCGCAGCGCTGCAGCTGGCCCAGGGCGGTCACAAGACTGCCGTGGTCACCAAGGTCTTCCCGACCCGTTCGCACACTGTTTCCGCCCAGGGCGGCATCACCTGCGCCATCGCTTCGGCCGACCCGAACGACGACTGGCGCTGGCACATGTACGATACCGTCAAAGGTTCCGACTACATCGGTGACCAGGACGCTATCGAATACATGTGTCAGGAAGGCCCTGCTGCGGTCTTCGAGCTGGACCACATGGGCCTGCCGTTCTCGCGTACCGAAACCGGTCGTATCTATCAGCGTCCGTTCGGCGGCCAGTCCAAGGATTTCGGTAAGGGCGGCCAGGCTGCACGTACCTGTGCTGCTTCCGACCGTACCGGCCACGCACTGCTGCACACCCTCTATCAGGGCAACCTGAAAGCGGGCACCACCTTCCTGAACGAGTACTACGCTGTCGATCTGGTGAAAAACCAGGACGGCGCGTTCGTGGGTGTGATCGCGATCTGCATCGAAACCGGCGAAACCCTGTACATCAAGTCCAAGGCCACCGTATTGGCCACTGGCGGTGCGGGCCGTATCTACGCCTCGACCACCAACGCCCTGATCAACACCGGTGACGGCGTCGGCATGGCCCTGCGTGCCGGCGTGCCGGTGCAGGACATCGAAATGTGGCAGTTCCACCCGACCGGCATCGCCGGCGCTGGTGTACTGGTCACCGAGGGTTGCCGCGGTGAGGGTGGCTACCTGATCAACGCCCATGGCGAGCGCTTCATGGAGCGTTACGCGCCGAACGCGAAAGACCTGGCTGGTCGTGACGTGGTCGCCCGTTCCATGGTCAAAGAGATCATCGCTGGCAACGGCGTGGGCCCGAACAAGGACCACGTACTGCTGAAGCTGGACCACCTGGGCGAGGAAGTGCTGCACAGCCGCCTGCCAGGCATCTGCGAACTGTCCAAGACCTTCGCTCACGTCGACCCGGTTGTAGCGCCGGTGCCGGTCGTGCCGACCTGCCACTACATGATGGGTGGTGTTGCCACCAACATCCATGGCCAGGCCATCACCATGGACGCCGAAGGCAAGGACCACATCATTCCGGGCTTGTTCGCCGTGGGTGAAGTGGCGTGCGTATCGGTTCACGGTGCCAACCGCCTGGGCGGTAACTCGCTGCTCGACCTGGTCGTATTCGGCCGCGCCGCCGGCCTGCACCTGGAGAAGGCGCTGAGCGAAGGCGTCGAGTACCGCGATGCCAGCGATACCGATGTCGACGTCGCCCTGAACCGCCTGAACAAGCTCAACGAGCGTACCACTGGCGAAGACGTCGCAAGCCTCAAGCGTGAGCTGCAAAGCTGCATGCAGAACTACTTCGGTGTATTCCGTACTGGCGAATACATGCAGAAGGGTATCGAGCAGCTGGCTGGTCTGCGTGACCGCATCGCCAACGTGAAGATCAACGACAAGTCCCAGGCCTTCAACACCGCGCGTATCGAAGCGCTGGAGCTGCAGAACCTGTTGGAAGTCGCCGAAGCTACCGCCATCGCGGCCGAAGCCCGTAAAGAGTCCCGCGGCGCTCACGCCCGTGAAGACTTCGAAGACCGTGACGACGAAAACTGGCTGTGCCACACCCTGTACTACCCGGGTGAGAAGCGCGTGGCCAAGCGTGGCGTCAACTTTGCGCCGAAGACTGTTCCAGCCTTCGAACCAAAAGTCCGGACTTATTGAGGGTGACTGCTATGTTGAAAGTCGAAGTTTATCGCTACAACCCGGATACCGACTCGGCGCCCAAGATGGAGTCGTTCGACGTCGATACCGGCGGCAAGGACCTGATGGTGCTGGACGTGCTGGCGCTGATCAAGGAGAAGGACGAGGGCTTCTCGTACCGTCGCTCCTGCCGTGAAGGCGTTTGCGGTTCCGATGGCATGAACATGAACGGCAAGAACGGCCTGGCCTGCATCACGCCGCTGTCCGGCGTTGTCAAGGGCAACAAGCTGGTTCTGCGCCCGCTGCCTGGCCTGCCGGTCATTCGTGACCTGGTCGTCGATATGAGCATCTTCTACAAGCAGTACGAGAAGGTGAAGCCATTCCTGCAGAACGACACGCCGGCCCCGGCCATCGAGCGTCTGCAGTCGCCGGAAGATCGCGACAAGCTGGACGGTCTGTACGAGTGCATCCTGTGCGCTTGCTGCTCGACTTCCTGCCCATCGTTCTGGTGGAACCCGGACAAGTTCCTGGGCCCCGCCGCCTTGCTGCAGGCCTATCGCTTCCTGGCCGACAGCCGTGACACCAAGACCCAGGAGCGCCTGGCGTCCCTGGATGACCCGTTCAGCGTCTTCCGCTGCCGCGGGATCATGAACTGCGTCAACGTTTGCCCTAAGGGTCTGAACCCGACCAAGGCAATCGGCCACGTACGTAACATGCTGCTGCAAAGCGGCACCTGATTCAAAGCGTTGTAACTGCAGTAAGCCGAGGTGCGGGTGGTGAACCCGCACTGAGGTAAAACCTGAGCAAGGGCCCAAAAAGCCCGCGCTCGATACCTATGAAGATATGAGACCAGCAGGGGCTTTCCGGGCTGGTACCCGGAAAATCAGCAGGATCCAAGTGGCGTGGTTCAGTCGCTGTGTTCGGACTTTTCCAGGTTTGCTGTGGCTCTCGCCGATCAGTCCCCTAACCGAGGGTGACCAAGCATGCAAGAAAGCGTGATGCAGCGCATGTGGGAAAGCGCCCACCTTTCAGGTGGTAACGCTGCATATGTGGAAGAGCTCTACGAACTCTACCTGCACGACCCTAACGCTGTGCCAGAAGAGTGGCGCACTTACTTCCAGAAGTTGCCCGCCGACGGCAGCACCGCTACCGATGTATCGCACTCGACAATCCGCGACCATTTCGTACTGCTGGCAAAGAACCAGCGCCGCGCCCAACCGGTATCTGCCGGGAGCGTGAGCAGTGAACACGAGAAGAAGCAGGTTGAAGTTCTGCGACTGATCCAGGCCTATCGTATGCGCGGCCATCAGGCTGCCAAGCTCGACCCCTTGGGGTTGTGGCAGCGCCCTGCGCCCGTAGACCTGTCGATCAATCACTACGGCTTGACCAATGCCGATCTTGATACGACCTTCCGTGCCGGCGACCTGTACATCGGCAAAGAGGAAGCGAGCCTACGCGAGATCGTCGAGGCGCTCCAGAAGACATATTGTCGCACCATTGGCGCCGAGTTCACCCATATCGTCGATTCCGAGCAGCGCAGCTGGTTCCAGCAGCGCCTGGAAAGCGTGCGCGGCCGCCCGGACTTCTCCGCCGACGTGCAGGCCCACCTGCTCGAGCGCGTGACGGCCGGTGAAGGTCTCGAGAAGTACCTGGGCACCAAGTACCCGGGCACCAAGCGTTTCGGCCTTGAGGGTGGCGAAAGCCTGATCCCGATGCTGGACGAAATGATCCAGCGTTCCGGCTCCTACGGTACCAAGGAAGTCGTGATCGGCATGGCCCACCGCGGCCGTCTGAACGTGCTGGTCAACACCTTCGGCAAGAACCCGCGCGAGCTGTTCGACGAGTTCGAAGGCAAGAAGATGAACGAGCTGGGCTCCGGTGACGTGAAGTATCACCAGGGCTTCTCCTCGAACGTGATGACCACCGGTGGTGAAGTTCACCTGGCCATGGCGTTCAACCCGTCCCACCTGGAAATCGTCTCCCCCGTGGTCGAAGGTTCGGTGCGCGCCCGTCAGGACCGCCGCAACGATACCGCCGGCGACAAGGTGCTGCCGATCTCGATCCACGGTGACGCTGCCTTCGCAGGCCAGGGCGTGGTCATGGAAACCTTCCAGATGTCGCAGACCCGCGGTTTCAAGACCGGCGGCACCGTGCACATCGTGATCAACAACCAGGTCGGTTTCACCATCAGCAACCCGCTGGACTCGCGTTCCACCGAGTACGCCACCGACGTTGCCAAGATGATCCAGGCGCCGATCCTGCACGTGAACGGCGATGACCCGGAAGCTGTGCTGTTCGTGACCCAGCTGGCCATCGATTACCGCATGCAGTTCAAGCGTGACGTGGTCATCGACCTGGTCTGCTACCGTCGTCGCGGCCACAACGAGGCCGACGAGCCCAACGGTACCCAGCCGCTGATGTATCAGCAGATCAGCAAGCAGCGCACCACCCGTGAGCTGTACGCCGAGGCGCTGATCCAGGCCGGTCGCATCGATGCCGAGCGCGCCCAGGCCAAGATCGACGAGTACCGCAATGCCCTGGACAACGGCCTGCACGTGGTCAAGAGCCTGGTCAAGGAGCCGAACCGCGAGCTGTTCGTCGACTGGCGTCCGTACCTGGGCCATGCCTGGACTGCGCGTCACGACACCCGTTTCGACCTCAAGACCCTGCAGGACCTGTCGGCCAAGCTGCTCGAGCTGCCAGAAGGCTTCGTCGTCCAGCGTCAGGTGTCGAAGATCTACGAAGACCGTCAGAAGATGCAGGCCGGTGGCTTGCCGATCAACTGGGGTTACGCAGAGACCATGGCCTACGCCACCCTGCAGTTCGAAGGTCACCCGATCCGCATGACCGGCCAGGACATCGGCCGTGGCACCTTCTCGCACCGCCACGCGGTGCTGCACAACCAGAAGGACGCCAGCACCTACGTGCCGCTGCAGAACCTGTTCCCGGGCCAGCCGCGCTTCGACCTGTACGACTCCTTCCTGTCGGAAGAAGCGGTACTGGCCTTCGAATACGGTTACTCGACCACCACGCCGAATGCGCTGGTGATCTGGGAAGCCCAGTTCGGCGACTTCGCCAACGGTGCGCAGGTGGTGATCGACCAGTTCATCACCAGCGGTGAGCACAAGTGGGGCCGCCTGTGCGGTCTGACCATGCTGCTGCCTCACGGTTACGAAGGGCAGGGCCCGGAGCACTCCTCCGCGCGTCTGGAGCGTTACCTGCAGCTGTGCGCCGAGCACAACATCCAGGTCTGCGTACCGACCACCCCGGCACAGATCTACCACCTGCTGCGTCGTCAGGTCATCCGTCCGCTGCGCAAGCCGCTGATCGTGCTGACGCCAAAGTCGCTGCTGCGCCACAAGCTGGCCGTCTCGACCCTGGAGGACCTTGCAGAAGGTTCGTTCCAGACCGTGATCCCGGAAATCGACACCCTGGATCCTGCCAAGGTCGAACGCCTGGTGCTGTGTGGTGGCAAGGTCTATTACGACCTGCTGGAAAAACGCCGTGCCGAAGGCCGCGAAGACATCGCAATCGTGCGTATCGAGCAACTGTACCCGTTCCCGGAAGACGACCTGGTCGACATCCTGGCGCCGTACACCAACCTCAAGCATGCCGTCTGGTGTCAGGAAGAGCCGATGAACCAGGGCGCCTGGTACAGCAGCCAGCACCACATGCGCCGTATCCTGGGCCGCCACAACAAGGCGCTGGTCCTGGAATACGCCGGCCGCGACGCTTCCGCCGCGCCAGCCTGTGGTTACGCTTCGAAGCACGCCGAACAGCAGGAAAAACTGCTGCAAGACGCCTTCACTGTCTAACGCCTTCGCGCACCTGAAACCGAATTTAAGGAAACACTGATAATGGCTATCGAGATCAAAGCCCCAACCTTCCCGGAATCGGTTGCCGATGGCACCGTTGCCACCTGGCACAAGAAGCCGGGCGAAGCCGTCAAGCGTGACGAGCTGATCGTCGACATCGAGACCGACAAGGTCGTCCTGGAAGTACTGGCTACCGCCGATGGCGTGATGGGCGACATCGTCAAGGGCGAGGGCGATACCGTCCTGTCCGACGAAGTGCTGGGTTCGATCGTGGAAGGTGGTGCTGCTGCCGCCGCGCCTGCTGCCGCTCCTGCCGCCGCTGCTCCGGCAGCCGTTGCCGCCGATGCCGGCGAAGACGACCCGGTTGCCGCTCCGGCCGCGCGCAAGCTGGCTGAAGAGAACGGCATCGACCTGGCTACCGTTGCCGGTACCGGCAAAGGTGGCCGCGTCACCAAGGAAGACGTGGTTGCTGCAGTTGCCAACAAGAAGTCCGCGCCTGCCGCTGCTCCGGCTGCCAAGCCTGCCGCTGCCGCCCCGGTTGTGGCCGCTGCTGGCGATCGCACCGAGAAGCGTGTGCCGATGACCCGCCTGCGTGCCAAGATCGCCGAGCGTCTGGTTGAAGCCCAGTCCAACATGGCGATGCTGACCACCTTCAACGAAGTCGACATGACCGAAGTCATGGCCCTGCGTTCGAAGTACAAGGACCTGTTCGAGAAGACCCATAACGGCGTGCGCCTGGGCTTCATGTCGTTCTTCGTCAAGGCCGCTACCGAAGCGCTGAAGCGTTTCCCTGCTGTCAACGCCTCGATCGACGGCAACGACATCGTCTACCACGGTTTTGCCGACGTCGGCGTTGCCGTCTCCAGCGACCGTGGCCTAGTGGTGCCGGTACTGCGCAACGCCGAATCGATGAGCCTGGCTGAAATCGAGAACGGCATCGCCACCTTCGGCAAGAAGGCCCGCGACGGCAAGCTGTCGATCGAAGAAATGACCGGCGGCACTTTCACCATTACCAACGGTGGTACCTTCGGCTCGATGATGTCG